>JAAFHL010000315.1 GCA_013298365.1 Bacteroidota bacterium
AGGGCAAGGTTTGGAATATCGTGTAATGCTTGACCCTACAAATCCGTATGACAATGCTTCTGCCATAATCACAGATAAAATAGAACTTCCTTCTATTTTGTCTATGGGTGGTTCTTATGATTTTCACTTAAATGAGCAAAATACTTTGACAGTATTAGGTGGTTTCATTTCTAATGCGTATTTTTACAATCAAATAGGGGGCGGATTGGAATATAAGTATAGTGAATATGTGGCTTTGAGAGGAGGCTTTTTGTATGAAAAAGGAATTACTTCTGAATCAAGTCGTTACAATGCTTATACAGGACTTTCTGGTGGTGCTTCTTTTCAAGTTCCTATGAAAAGTAAGAAAAGTGATAAAGAATCTCTCATGGGACTTGATGTTGCTTATCGTACTTCTGGGCTTTGGAGCGGAACTTTATCTTTTGGCGCACGTATAAACCTTTAATCACATTTTTGTGTTTAGGTTCTATATATGCAAAAAAAGAAAAAATAAAATAAATATTTATCCATAAAGAATATCTTACTTTTTATACATAAAAATAAATAAGGATGAGTAAATACTGATTTTTTATTTTTCATTCATTATGATAAACCTATTTGGGTTGGCTTAAAAACCAGCCCAAATATTTTTTAGTTTCTACACAATAGGGACGAAATCTGAAAAGATGCGTCTCTATCTTATTTTTAGTCATATTTAAACACATTTTAATTTTTTATAATCATGGAGCTTACATATCTTACACAAGAAGGATACGACAAACTCAAAGCCGAGTTAGATTTAATGAAAACCGTTGGTCGTTCAGACATGGCAAAACAAATTCAAGAAGCAAGAGAAAAAGGGGATTTGAGTGAAAATGCAGAATATGATGCGGCAAAAGAAGCACAAGGTCTGCTTGAACTCAAAATATCTAAATTGGAAACCCTACTTTCTAATGCAAGGGTATTAGATGCCTCTCATATTGAAGAAGGAAAAGTCTTTATTCTTTCTACCGTAAAACTTAAAAATTTGCAAAATAACACCTTCATTACTTACACATTAGTGGCAGAACAAGAGGCGAATCTTAAAGCAGGTAAAATTTCTGTAAAATCGCCATTAGGACATTCTCTTTTAGGAAAAGTAGTAGGCGAAATAGCCGAAATAGTCGTGCCTGTGGGAACTTTGAAATTTGAAATTATGGAAATAAATAGATAATCAGTTAAAAGTTTAAGTTAAAAGTTTATAGTTGAGAGTGGATAGTTACATAAATGACAATCAAAATATGTTTACTCTCAACTCTCACTCAACTCTCCACTTTCCACTCTCCACTTTAAATTATGGCTTCTATTTTCACACGTATCATAAATGGCGAAATTCCTTGCTATAAGATAGCAGAGGACGAACATTTTATCGCTTTTTTGGATATTAGACCCATGCAAAAAGGACATACCTTGGTCATTCCCAAAAAAGAAATAGATTATATTTTTGATTTAGACGATGAAACCTATAATGGACTTCACGCTTTTGCAAAACGTGTTGCTATCGCCCTCAAAAAAGCGATTCCTTGCGTTCGTATTGGCACAATGGTCATTGGAGACGAAGTTCCACACGCACATATACATTTGATTCCGATTAATTATGCAAAAGATATGAAGTTAGGAACGACCGCACCGAAGATGTCTGATGCTGAAATGCGAGACATTGCAGAACAGATTTGCAATCATTTTGCATAAATAATACTTTTGCAAAAGTCAGATTAAGCAATGCAAATGCTTAATCTGACTTTTTATTTCTCATAAAATCCACAAAAAAATCGGCAATTTTCCGATGATTGCTTAATCTCGGAAATTTATTCTGCCCCCCTAATTTCCCTTCTGAACGCATATATTCACGAGACGCATTGAGGGGCAAAGAATGAATCACTGGTAACTTTAACATATTGCCCTCTCTTAGGTCATTGTAATACGTATTTTGACTACGCAGCGCAATGTCTAAGTCTTCTATAAAGGCTTGTATATCAGTAGGTTGTTGGGTAAACTCTACAAACCATTCGTGAAAAGATTCGCCCTTTATGCTACTAATAGAAGGAGCAACGGTAAACTCTTGAAAAACAGCATGATGTGTTTCAGAAGCAAGTAACATCGCTTTGTTCACTTCTTCTACTATCACATGCTCGCCAAAAGCCGAAAGAAAATGCTTTACTCTGCCTGTAACTCGTATTTTATAGGGTTTTAAGGAGGTAAACTTCACTGTATCGCCAATATCATAAGCCCAAAGTCCTGCATTTGTCGAAACAACAAGGGCATATTGTTTATTTAGTTCAACTTCGGCAAGGGTAAGGCGTTTTGCATCTGTATTTCCATATTCTTCCATGGGAATAAACTCATAAAAAATCCCACCATTCAAAATTAAGAGCAATCCAGGGTCTTTATAGTTATCTTGAAAGGCAAAAAAACCTTCTGATGCAGGAAATAATTCCACAATATCTACTTTATCTTGAAGATATTTGTCAAAAATAGGCTTATATGCACTAAAATCTACGCCCCCTTGTACAAAAACGCCTAAGTTTTTCCATACTTCCAAAGGCATTTTTCCTGTCTCTTTATAGGTTTCCTCAAAAAACATTTGCACCCAAGGCGGAATACCCGAAATAAGTCGCAAATCCTTGTCTTTTGTTTCTGCCACAATTTTTCCAACTTTTGTTTCCCATTCTTCAATACAATTTGTCTCAAAACTTGGTACTCGATTCATTTGTAAGTATTTAGGTACAAAATGATTAACAATTCCTGAAAGTCTCCCAATTTTTACCCCATACTTATTTGTGTCTAAAACGGGACTCCCCGAAAGAAACATCATTTTTCCACCAAGAAAATCTGCTTTTCCACTATGATAGATATACAATAACAAAGTGTCTTTTGCGCCATCTATTTGATACTTAATGGATTCTTGGGTGATAGGAATATATTTTGCCCCAGAAGTTGTACCTGATGTTTTTGCTAAATATAAGGGTTTCCCGCTCCACAAAATATCTGCTTTTCCTGCATAAATTTCGTCAAAATAAGGTTTCAAATCCTCATAATCTCTTACCGGAACTTTTTGCTGAAAGTCTTGATAATTTTTTATATCTGAAAAAGAATGTGCTTTGCCAAAACTTGTATCCTTTGCAGCATTGATGAGCTGCGCAAATACCTGTGCTTGTGTAGCAAGTGCATTGTCCGAAATATGTTGATAATATTTAGCCCTTCTTTTGGCTAATATTTTGGCTATGAATGATTTAATAGACATTTACGAAAAAATATTTTTGAAAACGAATGAAAATATAAGCTTACAAAGGTAGAGATATTTGTAGAACAATAAAAAACAAAAGACGGGTAAGTAATGTTATTTTGAGGTTAACGCATATTTTTTTGGAAAAGAAATTTTTTTTTGAAATTTTGTATAGAAAATAGTACTAAAATTAAAATATACCAATCACTTTTTATTGAATTTATTATGCATAAGCTTATGATTTTCAGCTACTTATTAGCTGCTTTTTTTTGTACTGCTAAAACTTCCTTTTCTCAAACACTAAATCTTACAGATATAGTTATGATACATCAAAGTGTAGATAGCATTAGAACCAAAATACTGATTTCCAAGGGCTTTGAGTTAGCAGAATCTGCGATGAAAGAGTTAAATGGCGCAATTATTTTGACGGATTATTACACTTGGACAAATAAAGATAAATCTTTTGCTCCTGTGCAAACGATGATTGTGGTAAGAAATCCGCACCCTCGTAGCAAAAAAAAGATGGAAACATCTTATGTTTTATTTTCGCAAGACCTTTATAGCTCTTTGAAGCTAAATGCTTGGGAATTAGGTTATAAATATGTCAAAGAAGAAAAAAACAAAGATAATATTGCAGTTATTTGCCAAAATAAAGCTTGTTGGCTCCGTTTTTTTGAAGACAGGTATCCTGATAATATGGTTTATGGGGTAACAATCGAAGATAAATAAACATAAAATCATACTTTTTTGTTTTAAAAAATGTATCTTTGTGCTTTATGTTTCCCAAATACTTTATTTATGCACACCAAAAAACTATTTTTTCTGTTCTTTATGGTTCCGTATGTACTTGTAGCACAAATAGATACAAGCTTATTTTCTCCTAAATATAAGTGGGAAATCGGAATGAATGCAACAAGTGTAGTCTCTAATTTCTTGGGTACTTCAAGTGCCGAGGTCTTATCACCTGGCGATTATCCATTTTTTTTCAAAAAAATAATTAATGCTAAATCGGCTTTGAGAGTAGGAGGAGGGGCGAAAATTTTGATGCGAAAAGAACAGCAGTTTTTCGGTGGGAAAGATGTGTTAAGAAATGGCGAAAATGCTGTCAATGTAAGGGTAGGTTATGAGGGGCGAAGCTACCTTTCTCGCCGTTTTATGGCATATTATGGGATAGATGTTGTAACAGGTTTTTTTGATAAAGCAAGCAGCTCCTCTGCGGGCGGCGATATTATTAGCACAAGAGATAGAGGTTTTTTGATAGGGGCTGGACCTGTGTATGGTTTACAATTAGCCTTAGCGAATCGCCTTCACATTGGTATAGAAGGCTCTTTTTATGGCTATCAAAACATTAGTACAAAAAGCACTACCTTTCAAGTAAATACAGGACTAGACACAAAGTCAAATATTAGTTCCTTTAATGCGTATTTAGCTGTGCCAAAGTGGTTGTATGTGATTATGAAATTTTAGGATAAAAATATGTCAAAACAACTCTTATATTACAAAAAAAATATTACTATTATAGAGGAAGATCCTCTATTAGAGCCTTTTCAACCAGAAATACGGGCAAGATTAGCCTATTATCAAAGGACAAGAGATGATATTGAGGCTGAATTTGGGAGCTTAAAGGCTTTTGCAGCTGCGTATTTGTATTTTGGTTTTCATTATGATGTCAAAATAAAAGGTTGGTGGTATAGAGAATGGGCTCCTGGGGCAATAGGTTTGTCTTTAATTGGCGATTTTAATGGTTGGGACCCTTTTGAAACGCCTTTGAAGCGTGTAGGGAATGGCTTATGGGAAGTTTTTTTGCCTGACCATCAATACGGTGAGCGTTTTATACATGGAAGTAGAATAAAAGTGCATGTACGAACGGTGGGACATGCGATGGATAGAATCCCCGCCTATATTCGTAGAGTGGTGAAAGATGCTGTTTTTGAGGACTTTGCAGGGCAAATTTGGAAACCTAAAATCCCGTTTGTTTGGGGTGATAAAGCATTTGACTTGTCGAAAGTAGGTACTCCTTTCATTTATGAATGTCATGCAGGTATGGCACTCGAAAAAGAAGGTGTAGGAACTTGGAAAGAGTTTGTTTTGCAAGTGCTTCCTCGAATTAAAAAGCAAGGTTACAATGTTATACAAATGATGGCGGTTCAAGAACATCCTTATTATGGTTCTTTTGGCTATCATGTTTCCAATTTCTTTGCGCCTTCTTCTCGCTTTGGAACGCCCGAAGATTTTAAATACTTGGTGAATGAAGCGCATAATTTGGACATAGCAGTGATTATGGATATTGTTCATTCTCACTCGGTTAAGAATACATTGGAAGGCTTGAATGAGTTTGATGGTACACAAAATCAATATTTTCATGCAGGCGCAAGAGGCGATCATCCTGCTTGGGATTCTAAATGTTTTGATTATGGAAAAAAGGAAGTGCAGATGTTTTTACTTTCTAACCTTTCTTATTGGTTAAATGAGTATCATATAGATGGATTTCGCTTTGATGGCATAACAAGCATGATGTATTTTCATCATGGATTGGGGATAAGTTTTGACAAATACGAAAAATATTTTGGGGCAGATGTGGACAAAGATGCCATGACGTATATGCGGCTTGCAAATGAGCTTATTCATCAAATCAAGCCTCATGCTATCACGATTGCCGAAGATATGAGCGGGATTCCTGGTACTTGTCGAACCGTAGAAGAGGGCGGTTTAGGGTTTGACTATCGTTTGGCAATGGGTAT
>JAAFHL010000316.1 GCA_013298365.1 Bacteroidota bacterium
TGATAATCACTTAAATAGCCTCCAAATTTTGCTTTTGCATTTCCTGCATCAATGGCAATGGAATATGCGCTAATATCCACATCTTGATGCCCTTCTCCATACGCATTATCATTGCAAACCCCGCCAACGGCAAATAAATGCGAGCCTTGATAGGCATTATTGCCCGCACATTGCCCGCTTGAAATAGATTCAAAAGAGCCAGCATCTTGAACCCAATAATTTGTGCTGTCTTCTGCGCCACCATTTAGCAATAAATTAGCAGAGAGAGGAGCAGTTGTGGTAGAAAAACTTTTGGTATCACTCCATTCACTCCAACCCAAACTTTGGTCTCTATAACGTACTCGCCAAAAATAATTGCTATTCGCTGATAGGCTGATAGTTACGTCTTCATTTGTCAAGTCATCGTTTGCTTGTAAATCCACATTATTCCACCAATTTTGGTATTGTCTCCACTTGTCATATACCAAATTGCTAAATGTGGCATCTGTGGCAATTTGCCATTGTGAAGCTCCATATGCATCTCCATCAGTGTCAGTATAGGCATTTCCTTGCAATACAATCGGGCAATTTGGATTTAATATATCATTTTGTGCAGGAAAAATGCCATGGGGTTTTGCGGGAGAAACATTATAACGTTTGATTAAAAAGCTGTCTCTCAATACATTATTAAGCGGTACATTTACGTTTCCTCTGCTGATTCTTTTCAAAAAAAACTGCGGATTTGCGCCCCCTTCCACTTCTACTAACACAAAACCATAATCATCTTGACTTACCGTATGTTCAGGATAATCTATTTGTGCAAACTCATTCCAATAGTCAATGTTTCCTCCTGCCGAAGCCACATTTACCATAGAATGTACATGATTTTGGCTTTGTCCACGAGAATATGCGTGTGTATGTCCATAAAAATGCAGACTAGGCTTGCCTGTTTGTGTAGAAAAGTTTTCTAATTTTTCGATAACATCGCCTGTATAACTTAAATTTCCTGCGGGCCAAAGTTCGGAATGATGCGGGTGATGGAGTTGCGCAAAGACAAAATCAATATTTGCATTACTTGCCGCATCATTAAGTACCGTTTGTAGCCAATCTAATTGCGCTTGCAAGGTATAACCAGGGTTTGAATCCAAGCCAATAATACGCATATTTGCATAATCTTTGTACCACCAATGTTCTAAATAGCCAGTCGTTCCATTGTCAGGAAGCACAAAATATTTAAAATAGCTTGGTGTATTGACTTCATGATTGCCCAAAACAGGATATACAGGCACGTTTTTGAATAAATTTTCAGATGGATTAAAAAATGTATTAGCCCATTGTGCATAATCAAGCCCATTATCCACTAAGTCGCCAGGAATCATCACAAAAGCCAATTCCTTTGCCATATCACTGCTATAATTAGCTGTTATATAAGGAATTATACCATCATTACAAATTTCATCGAATATAGTTGGGTTTCCGCTATCTTGCTGCATATCGCTCATCGCAACTAATTTAAAAGATTTCTCTGAGTTAGCTAAGGGCGAAGTAATAAAATCGGTAATTGTTGTAGTAATTCCATCGGTTTTACATTCATAAAAATAGCGTGTATTAGGTTGTAACCCCGTGATTTGTACATGGTGGATTTGAGAAGTTCCTGAACCTGTCATTACTGTTCCACTTACTGTATTTCCTAAAACGTTTGTTGCACCCCAATTAACAGTACTTTCAGTGCCTGTGGAAGTTTCCCAAGAAATACGAGCAGAAGTAGGTTCTACATCTTGGATAAAAGGCTTAACTACAAGACTTTGTGCTTGCAAAAAATGAAGAAAGCCTAACATAAAAAAGCATAAATGTGTTCGCATATTATATATATTGTAATAGTTTCGCCAAATATACATATTTTTAATAAAAAGATACTAATAAAAAATAAACTTAAAAAACCTAAATAGTTTTTATTACTTTAGCAGTTAAAACAGAAATTAAATTAGGCTAAACGCATTGTTTTACCTAATTTTGTGGCTCAAATACTAAAAATTACTTAAAAATATGTTTGATTTTTCTACGACAAAAATTACTCGAATTGCTGTACATAACGTGGGGAATGCTTCTCGAGATGAAGGCTTAGTTTCTGCACATGATGAGATGAAAATAGAATCAGAAATTATTCGTGATTTGCTGTTAAAATATTTTTTGTCTCCCTTTAAAGAAACACAACTTTATCATCTTACACATGATTCAGACATTCGATTGAATGAAATATATACCTATATTTCTGCTATTTTTGCTGCCCCCGAAAAATTGTATGAAAATTCTATACACATTGCGCAGCATTTGTATGCACAATCTGTTCACCCTAAAATAAAAGCAGGGGAGTTTTATGTGGTGTATTTAGAAGACTGTGTGTTAGAAGATGAGGTTGCTGATGCAATAGGTTTGTTCAAGTCTGAAAATAAAGATACCTATTTAAAAGTGAAACAAACAAGTGATAATTTTGAAGTAGAATCGGAAGTGGGCACAAATGTAAATAAAATGGAGAAAGGTTGTCTTATTTTTAATACAGAAAAAGAAAAGGGTTTTGTCTTGGCGATGACAGATGCAATCAACAAGCAAAACGAGGCGGCATATTGGAAAGATGCTTTTTTGAAAGTTGTTGCTCGTAAAGATGTTTCTTTTTTTACGCAAAACTATATGGAATTGTGCAAGCATTTTATAGAAGAAAATGCAGAAGATGCAGGGATTGATAAAGCAGAAGAAGTTACGGTTAAAAATAAAATTGTGCAGTTTTTTACAGAAAAAGAGGAATTTAATACTGCGGAATTTGAGCAGGAAGTACTTGCAGAACCTGAAAAAATTGCGGCTTTTCGGGAGTATAAAAAAGAATATCAAGACCGAACTGAAGTGGAGATTCCAGAAGATTTTGAAATTGCACCACCTGCTGTAAAGTCCACAAAAAGGCAATTCAAAAATCAAATAAAATTAGATAATAATTTCAATATCAATATTTTGAAAAACACAGAGCATTTAATAAGGGGCTTTGATGAAGAAAGAAATATGAAGTATTATCAGTTATTTTATGAAGAAGAAAAATAAAAAAAGGTGGGCTTTAAAACCCACCTTTTACATTTTATGCTATAGTATCTGCGTAAATCTGCGAGCCTATCTTACCCGAATAAACTCAATTTCTGCCCTGCGCTTAGACGGATCTAATTTGCCTGGTCGTTCATCTGAGCCATGATATTGTGCAATAATTTGTTCAGATTTAATATTTAAAGATGTCAGATAGCCACGAATGCTTGCCGCACGTTCTTGTGCTAGTTTATAGTTTGTAGAAGTTACACCTACTAAATCTGAATAGCTATTAATAGCGACTCCCATATTAGGATACTTTTTCAAAATATCTCCTACTGCATTAAGTTTTGCTAAATCATTCTCGTCAAGTCCCGAACCATATAAATCAAAGGTTATCGTTACTTTTTGGAAATTATTAGCTTGTGCTGCCGCAATATCCTTACTTGCGCCATAGTTATTATCGCTTCTCATACCTGCCGAACCATTCATATTTTTGCTGGGTGCAGCACTCGCTTTTGATTCTGATTCTGCTAATTTTTTATCTAACTCGTTCAATCTGTTGTGAATATCATCTATTGCTTTACTCTCTACTACTGGTTTCGCTGCGCCATAATTGATAGCTGTGTAGGTAGATTTGACAGGTTCAGTATGATGTGCATTTGACATGCCACCTCTTGATACAAGATAATCACCGCCTTTACTTTCGTTACTTGCTGTCATGTTATTGTATAAAGTGTCCATACGCATAACGACCATAGTGTCTCTGCGACCATACGAATTAGTAAACAAAACCATTTCCTCATGTTCTTTTAGTACATAGTTTTTAACAGGTTTTGTAGCCATATTTTCGTCAAAAGGATCAATTACATATACTTCTTCTTTTTTGGTGTTTTTCTTTACAGTATCTGCATAAACAACAGGACCTCTATCAAAATAATTGCCCCCGAAACTATAATTTATCGCAAAAGAAGTAGAAATAACATTGTCTTTCTTTTTGTTATTTCCTCTATCTGTTCCAATAACCTTATTGCCAGGATTCGCTAAATAGGCAAGATTCAGGTCGCTTTGTGCTACATATTTACCACTCACACCATCAAGGTAATCACTGTAAGGATTACTCATTGCTGCGGCAATTTGTGCGTTCCATCTGTCCGAAAAACGCAAATTTACCCCCGCACCAATAGGCATTGCTAAAACTGTATTTTTTTGACGTTTACCTTCAAGGGGCTTTTTTGTGATGTTCGTTTCAAAATTGCCATCTTGTGCTTTTGCATCTCCTTTGGGAATATTGCGAATATCACCATTATCATTGCCATAGTCATATTTTTGAGAATTTGCAGGTCCATAAAATTGATCCACAAAAACTTGGAAGTTAGAAATACCTGCACCTGCGAAAATATAGGGCGTAGCAAAGGCATCTTCCTTAAAAATATAGCCGTTATTTGTGTAATATAATAGTTCAATATAGGCGTTTGCCATGCGTGTACGAAAATTGAGGTTTCTGTCGAAATTTGGGTTTGATTGGCTGATTTTTTTGAACGCATTTGTGCGGTCATTTGCCGAAATATGTCCAAATTCGCCTCTTGCACGTGCTGCTATCCCATATGCAAAACGTCTTTCGAGCGAAACATGCAAGGCTGTAGAAGGGCGACTCAGTTTTTTGTTGCCAACATCTCCTATATAAAACAGTGTGCCTGAACCAACTGACAATTTCCACCTATAAACAGCTTGTGCCGATGCAGAAAAAACGAGTAATAGCGAAAATAAAAAAATAAAAATATGCTTCATGTAAATATATGTGTTAAGAGGTATGACAAAATATTAACTGTAAAATAATGTAACTTGTTATTTATTTTGAATGGTATGTTGTATTTTTTACAAAAATAAGTTATAATGTAAGATTTTCCAAGAAAAAAATATAAATCATTGTTTTTTTGCCTGTTTTATGATTGTTAAACATGTAGTATATTTCACTTTATCAAAAATATTGCCAAACTTTATACAAGTAAGAAATACTGCATATAAACTACTTTTTTAAGGATAAATAAGGTCTTCTTTTTGGCATATATTTAGATTCCATGAAAAAGGCTTACACTATTCAAAACCAAGGATTTGCAACTATTCTGTAAGAATCTGCAGATAAAGATTCATCAGCGAAATTTTTTGGGTTCTTACAGAATGGTTGTTTTCTATAAAGAAGAAATATAATATTCTGATTTTGAATTAATTAAAATTTAAACATATTCTTAGAAATACTGCTACAAAACCTATCTATTTTTCCCAAAATGAGAAATATATTATATAGACAAAGGCATATTTTCACAACAAATGCGAAAATATGCCTTTATACTCATTGATAAATCACTTATTTTTTCTCATAGTAACCTCCGTAGTCGTCATCATCATCGTCATCATCGTTGGAATTTCCCAACATGCCTGCCAAAATATCCGTAAATTGTAAGCCTGAAATCAAGTTATTTTTGCTCACCAAAGAATACTCTGCCATACCATGTAAAACCAATTCCATCAATAGGAAAAGCTGTTCCCCTTTGGCATTTTTATGATGTTTTAGGACAAAATCTTTCAAATTAGGAATGCTTGTGAGGGCTTTTTGATAGGTAATTTCCGAAAAATCAGTTAATAAATCTATTTTTCTCCCCGAAGAAAACCATTGAGACAAAGTTTTATAAGGGTTTTCTGTTCCTTTTCTGATTTTCTCAGGGCTTGGGAAATAATCTGCAAATAATTTACGCATCGCTTTGCTAATCAATTTGTTAGCTACAATAGAAGCTCCTTCTTTTTCGCCCTCATAGACCAACTCTATCTTGCCTGTGATAGCAGGAATTACGCCAATCAAGTCGCCAATTCTGCTATAAGTTTGACTTTCTCCATTGATAAGCATACGTCTTTCGG
>JAAFHL010000318.1 GCA_013298365.1 Bacteroidota bacterium
TCACCGGAATAATTATTGAAAATGAGCATTTATTTCGGGATAAATGCAGAATGGCTTTCTCATAAAAGATAAAAACACAAAGTTCACAAAGAAAAACCAGCACAAAGAACACAAAATAGACTATTTTTATATACATCTTTGAGTTCTTTGTGAACTTTGTGGTAAAATTCAACTTATTTATTCAAGTATTTTTTTTATGAGCAAGTCATAATAGGTGCAGTAGGATTAGGATAAATACACTTTTTATGCTATCTTTGTGAATCCTTTTGTTTGATGAGTAATCAATAAAAGGTTTATGCTTTTATTACCATAAAACAAGATATTATTATGAATAAACTAAGTCATAAAGTCATTCAACAGATTGAAACAGAATTAGCTAAAGGAAATAAAATGGTAGCTATCAAAATTTATAAAGAAGCTACAGATGTGGGTTTATTGGAGGCAAAACAAGTGATAGAGGATTGGCATGAACAAAAAGGCATCTTATATGGCAAGACTGAAAGTAAGTTATGGGGAAATTCTACACTTACTACTGCAATGATTGATGAAAAAATAGATGCTTATTTGAAAGATAAACAAAAATTGGCAGCAGTAAAATGGCTAAAAGAAGTAAAAAATCTCAGTTTACAAGATGCAAAAGACTATGTGGAGAATTTGGCTGAAAAAAAGAAAGCCCAAGTTTCTGATTTTCCCTATCAGCAAGAGAATATAGCCATAAATGCAGAATATTCTTTGGGCGATACTACTGCTCAATTGAGTCTCTCAGCAGAGGATATTGAGAAGCAAATACAAATTTATCTCAATAACAATCAAAAATTAGAAGCTATAAAATGGCTAAAAGAACAGAAAGGTATCGGTTTAAAAGAAGCAAAAGACTACGTAGAAATATGGGAGCAAAAGCAAAAAAAGGAAATTTTTAATGCTTCAAATTCCTACGAAAATATACAAGCACCTGTAAATGAGACGCATACGGAGAACGAAGGGAAAATAGAATTTCATTTATCTCCCATTACATATCCTGAAAACAAAGACAAAAATCAGGGTTCTTTCAAAAATAGGTTAGCCATTATGCTAATATTGGCAATATTTGTTTATTTCATTTATAAATGGATAAATCCACATCATTAAAAACGATAAGGATTATAATTTTTGCTGCGCCAATATTTTCTTTATCAACACAATTTGTCCCAAATGATAATGATGATGTTCGATAATTCCATGCAAATTCCGATAATAATTGCCATATTTTTTATCTACAAAATCTTCCCAAAGTGTATTATCAGGCAACTGTTCCACCAAAGAAATAAACAGCTCACTTTCTGTCCAGATTTCACTCAAAAAAGCCTCCCAATCTGCTTGAGAAGCGATAGGTGGGTGCGCAAAACTCTCTGAATCTTTGGAATCAAGTACCTTTCCTTGCAAAACCTTCAAGGCGGCACATACAAAATAATGTAAATGATACACGAGCGTTGCTATTGTGTTAAAAGAATACACTTGCGTAGTAGCTTGCTGCCAAGTAACATCTTTCAAGGTGTCTTTTAGGTTAGAACAAGTCCAATTTCCGCCCAAAAGTACCCCGCTAATATGTTTGGCAATTTGTTTTGTTTCATTCATGGTATTTTATATTTGTAAAAAAGCGGCTATCCAAATTGATGTTGGAATGCCGCTTTTTTTATGAAAAAATTAATAATTAACCTACACTTCCTTCTAAGCTAATTTCTAGCAATTTTCTTGCTTCTACCGCAAATTCCATTGGAAGTTGGTCCATGACTTGTTTTGTAAATCCATTTACAATCAAAGAAACGGCTTTTTCGGTTTCTATGCCTCGTTGATTGCAGTAAAAAATTTGGTCTTCGCCGATTTTAGACGTTGTAGCTTCATGCTCGATTACGGCAGAGGCATTGGAGGATTCTATGTAGGGAAAAGTATGTGCGCCACATTTATCGCCAATCAAAAGGGAATCGCATTGCGAAAAATTGCGGGCATTTTGCGCAGATTTCAACACTTTCACCTGCCCACGATAGGCGTTTTGACTTTTTCCTACCGAAATTCCTTTAGAAATAATAGTAGATTTTGTATTTTTGCCAATGTGAAGCATTTTTGTGCCTGTATCGGCTTGCTGCATGTTGTTTGTTACCGCTACAGAATAAAATTCGCCAATCGAATTATCTCCTTTTAAAATCACAGAAGGATATTTCCACGTAATCGCAGAACCTGTTTCTACTTGTGTCCAAGAGATTTTGGCATTTTTGCCCTCACAAAGTCCTCTTTTTGTTACAAAATTATAAATGCCGCCTTTGCCATTTTCATCGCCAGGATACCAATTTTGAACCGTAGAGTATTTAATATCCGCATTTTCATGCGCCACAAGTTCTACAATCGCAGCATGAAGTTGATTTTCGTCACGCATAGGTGCAGTGCAACCTTCAAGGTAACTTACTTTTGAACCCTCTTCCGCCACAATCAAAGTCCTTTCAAATTGTCCCGTTTTTGCTTCGTTTATACGGAAATAGGTAGAAAGTTCCATGGGGCAGCGCACGCCTTTGGGAATATATACAAAAGAGCCATCTGTAAAAACGGCAGTATTGAGTGCAGCAAAAAAGTTGTCGTTATACGGAATAACTTTCCCCAAATATTTTTTTACCAAATCGGGATATTCTTTTATCGCATCTGACATAGAGCAGAAAATTACGCCTTTTTCGGCTAATTGCGCCCTAAAAGTTGTTTTGACCGAAACCGAATCCACAACAGCATCAACAGCTACATTAGAAAGCATTTTTTGCTCCTCCAAAGGAATGCCAAGGCGAGTAAAAGTCTTTAAAATTTCGGGGTCCACTTCGTCTAAGCTCCCCAATTTCTTCACAGGTTTTGGGGCAGAATAATAGATAATATCCTGATAATCAATCTTAGGATAGCCCAGTTTTGCCCAATTTGGTTCGGTCATTGTGAGCCAGTTTCTATACGCACGCAAGCGAATGTTTAACATCCATTCAGGCTCGTCTTTTTTAGCAGAAATGAAACGAATGGTTTCTTCATTCAAGCCTTTTGGTGCTTGGTCAGATTGTACATCAATCGTGAAACCGTATTTGTATTTTTGGGAAGTTATTTCCTGTATGAGTTGTTCGGACATAGAGCTATGTATTTAGACTTATTCTAAATAAAATAACAAAGTTACAAGGAAAATGTTTTGTTTGCAAATTAATTTACGGAGATAGAGCATAAAAAAAGGAGCAAACGCTCCTTTTTTGTTAAAAATTATAAGTTTCGCCCTAATCTTTGCGCCAATTTGTCCCAGCGATTGCGGTAGTTTTCTTCATCTTCTTTTTCGCAAAAATCTTCAATGATAAGTTCTGTCATATCATCGTCATCTTCGGAAACCGCAACTTGAAAGCGCAAATGTGTGCCTCTCTCGGCTGTGTCTATCCATTTCCACTCCAAAATATGATATTTTTCGTCCAATTCTGTGATACATGCTTTTTCGCTAAAATCTGCCCAATGAAAGGTATAAATCCTTGATTTTGTGTCAAATTCCACTTTTTCTGCAAGCCAATTACGCAATGCTTCGGGTCTGTGTAGCATAAAAAACAAATGTTGTGGCTTACATTTGTAAAGATACGATAAAAAAATAGATGATTTGTGCATAGTTTGATATGAGATAGTTGTTCGTAGTATTAAACAATTCTAAGCATAATTCATACCAAAATATAATTATAGTAGAAAATATATTCTATAATTCATATTATATACATATACACAATCGTTTTAGAATATTTCTTTTAACTCATACAAACCTTTGTCTCGCATAAATTGAGGATTAAAATTGATGGTATTATAAGTTTTGGTTTGCCAAGTCGTAGTAGGTTCCCATTTATCTTTATTGCTTCCATATTTTAATTCCACGGGCAAAATAAAACCATTTTCCTTTGCTACCCAACGATATTCTACTTGTGTTTTATTGGATTGACGAATGATTTTGTACTCCAATGTCGGAAATTCAGCTTGACGTAGATATTCATCAAATAGCCAAGTATAATCTTTGCCTAATTTTTGATTAAAAAAGCGGATAACTTCCGCACTTGTAAGCGATTTGAGGCGATATGTTTCTGCAAATTGTTTGATTGTTTCAAACCAAAGTTTGTCATTTTCAACTGTATTGCGCAAGGTATGCAGCATCCACGTTCCCTTAAAATACATATCCGAGTCTTTCCAGCCATCATAACTCACGCCAAAAGGTCCTATAATCGGCTCACTATTTTTGATAAGCGGACGTTGTGTGCGCAGATATGCCACCGCTTTTGTCGGATTGCGGGTATATTCCACATACAAAGCCTCCGAGTAGGTTGTAAAAGCCTCATGCACCCACATATCACTCCTATCTGCCATGCTGAGGCTATTGCCAAACCACTCATGCCCCGACTCATGGACAATGATAAAATCAAACCCAAAAGGATTATTTTTGTAATCATTTCCATACGCAATCGCACTTTGATGCTCCATGCCCCAAAAAGGTGCTTCTACCAAAGCATAGCCGTCTCTCCAAAAAGGATATTCGCCAAAGAAATGTTCAAAACAGCCCATCATCTTTTTTACTTGTTGAAAATGCGTTTTTGCCTTTTCTACATTTTGCGCCAGCACATAGTAATCCAATTTGTGTGTACCTGAATTGTTGGTATAAGTCTCATTAATTGTCGCATAATTGCCAATATTTACGGTAACATTGTAGTTATTGATAGGATAAGTAACATGCCAATCGTAGCGCACAAGATTACCTGGTAATGCTAAACTACGGCGCAAATCTCCATTAGAAACCGCCATTAATCCTTTGGGAATGATGATAGAGATTTTCATGCTATCAGGTTCATCTGATAAATGGTCTTTGCAGGGCCACCAAGCACTTGCCCCCAGCCCTTCGCAGGCTGTGGCAATCCATATTTTTCCTTTAGGGTCTCTTTTCCATACCCAACCGCCGTCCCAAGGTGGATTAGCGGCTTCTTGTGGCTGTCCATCGTAGAAAATAGTAATCTCATCGGTAGAGTTTGCGACCAAAAACACAGGCAAGGTAATCATTACTGCACCTTCGATACGTTTGTAATTGACCGCTTCTCCCCGAAAGGTTATTCGAGAAATATTCATGTTTTTTACCAAATCTACCTGCATGGTATTAAAACGCTCTTTTGCTCGAAAACGAATGGTATTGCTGCCTTCAATACGTTTCTGCTCATAGATAACTTTTATCTCCAAATCATAATATAATACATCATAACAGGTTCTTACAGTTGATAATGAGCCTCTTAGCGAATCAGTTTTGGTGAAAATAGGATACTGCCCAAATACCAAAATTGGTAATAATAATAGCAGAAACAAGCTTTTTTTCATATAAATAAATTATTTTCTTTGACAAAGATAAAAGGAAAAATTGTAAATAGGACTTTTTTTTGCGGGCATTTGTGTGGATTAAATAAAATGAAGTTTTTTCCACCCTGTCAGGGTTTAACCCTGACAGGGTTAATTTTTTATTGTTTTTTATGCGCAATTAGGGTCAGAAATTCCTGCCGATTTTCTATGTCGTTATCAAACTTATCGCTAAAATATACCCCCCGCTTGGCACTTTCTCCAAACGGGGGGCAAAATAGAAACAATCTTTATCTTAGAACTTCCATCTCAATCTCGCAAACCACATTGCGCCATTGAAACCCATTTGAACAGGGTCCCATCTTCCGCCTGATTCGGTTTCAATATCTTGTTTGGTAGGATAAACGTTCAAAATATTTGACCCACCTAATGTAAGTGCAGCAGATTTTGTTACATTGTAACTCAATGCCAAGTCAGTTGTTGTACGAGCCTTGTAAACATCATCTGTACCAAGCCAATCCACCAAAGTAACTTTGC
>JAAFHL010000317.1 GCA_013298365.1 Bacteroidota bacterium
GATGACACAGAGGTTTCCCTACTTAGACTTTTGCTTTCAAAGTTATTCTTAAAAGAAGTTGGTATTGCAGTTGTCCGTTCAAATCCTCAAAGTAGAAAAACCAAGGGGAAATTTTCTCCTGTGCATGAATATGCCCTTTTCTACTCAATAGATGAAGATGGTACACCCTTCTCAATAGGTTACGGAAAAGGAAAACTTGATAGATATCCTAAAGAAGATGAAAAAGGAAGATTTGCTTGGATGAATTTTATTAGAGCTGGTAATAATGATTTACGCACCGACCGCCCCAAATTATTCTATCCAATATTGGTCAGTTCTGATGATATAATTAGAATACCAAATCTTAAATGGGATTCAAATAAAAATGAGTATATAATTGATGATGATATTCGAGAAAACGAACAAATAGTATATCCCATAAAATTTATAAATGGAGTTACAATTGAAAAAAATTGGCAACGAGGGCATGTAAGAGTTAAAGATGAATTGGAAGAATACAGAGTTAGAAGGGATATAAAAGGTGATATTTCAATTGATTTTAAAACACGAATGGACGAGGACGCTCTACCTATTACTTGGTGGGATAATGCCGAGTATGCATCTGCAAACTATGGTTCTTCGCAACTAAAAGAGTTATTCGGTGATAGTAAATTTGATTTTCCTAAAGCAAATAAACTCGTTTATGATTGTTTATTAGCTTCAGGATTAGGAGAAAAAGCTACCTTATGTTTAGACTACTTTGCAGGTTCCGGCACCACAGGTCACGCTACGATAAAACTCAACCGAGAAGATGGCGGCAAGCGCAAATATATCTTAGTAGAAATGGGAACGTATTTTAATACCGTTACCAAGCCCCGTATTCAAAAAGTGATTTATTCCGACAACTGGAAAAACGGGAAGCCACAAGACAAAGGCGGCATATCGCAGATGGTTAAGTATCAAGTATTAGAAAGCTACGAAGACAGCTTGAATAATTTGTATTTGCAGGGGCAGCAAGATGTGTTGGATTTTGGAGAAACAGCACAAACAGAATATTTGCTGCGATATATGTTAGAAATAGAAAGCAGGGAACATTTGTTCAATTTGGAGATATTTCGCAAGCCATTTTCGTATCAGCTCAAAGTTACAGAAAACAATGAATTAAAACCTGTTAAGGTAGATTTGGTAGAAACCTTTCATTATCTGATAGGCTTGTATGTAAACAAGATACAAAGGGTGAAAGACATAAAAGTAGTGGAGGGCGTTACCCGCACAGGCGCAAAGACTTTGGTTATTTGGCGAGATTTGGACACAACTACGCACGAGGAGGTAGAAAAATTGATACGCAGGTTTTATGACAGTCAGCGCACAAGCGAGTTTGCGCAAATCTATATCAACGGCGACCATCATTTAGAAAACCTACGAGTCGAAGGCGATAGCTTCAAAATTAAGTTGATAGAAGAAACTTTTTTCAAGAAAATGTTTAATGAAAATGATTGGTAAATATCCAAACCTCAAAGGTAGGACAGGGCATTGCCCTGTAGGGACAGGGCATTGCCCTGTCCTACCTTTGAGATTATGTTAAAATCACATAACAACAAACAACATGAAAAACAATCGTACTTCATATCGCCTTATCAATTATGATTATTCCCGAAAAGGCTTATATTTTGTAACCATTTGTACCCATAAAAGAGAATGTTTTTTTGGCAAAATCGTAGATAAACAAATGCAGCAAAGTGAAATAGGTAAAATAGCCCATCAGTATTTTGAGGATATTTCTATTTATTATCCTCATATAGAAGTGCTTGCAATGGTTATTATGCCAAACCATGTTCATGGTCTTTTGTATTTCACAGAGGGCGCAAGCCATGATGAGCAGATTTCGACCTTTGGACATGTTGTCCCGCAGTCTTTATCTGTCATTATCAATCAATATAAAGGGGCTGTTACCAAATATGTAAATCGGCATAATATTAGGTTCAAATGGCAGGTTCGTTTTCACGATTCCATTGTTTGGGACGAAAAACATTGTCAAAATGTGATTCAATATATTGAAAGCAACGTTGATAATTGGTGTGATGATGATTTTTTTATGGAAGAATATCCCCAAAGGTAGGGACAGGGCATTGCCCTGTCCCTACCTTTGGGGTGTATGTTGGGTAAGAAAGCCATTGCCCTGTCCCTACCTTTGGGGTGTATATTGAGTAAGGGCATTGCCCTGTCCCTACCTTTGGGGTGTATGTTGGGTAAGTACAAATAAAAATAGCAGAGAAAACGCTACCTTTTTGAAACTTTACATTACCTTTGTGCCAATTTGTGTTATTTTGCAGAGAGGCACAAAGATAAATAGTGTATGGCAAACTTTCACGATAAAATCGTTTTAAATAAATACCTTCTTTCCCTTTTTGGGATTGATACCATCGGCTCAAAAATTGTAGCAAAAGGTGGTTTTGAGGTTTTCAGGGAATTGAAACTATCTTCAAGCGAAGGCTATACAGAAGAAGGAAACACCCAGTTTTTGGCGCAGCTAAAAGCACATTTGTACTTAACCGAAGACATTACGGAAGTCATGCTACAACAGTATGATGAAAATATTGTGCGCTATACAAAAGAGATTTCGGCAGGGCGTGAGGAGACGTTAGTTTGGAAATACTTTCAATATCTTTCTTTGTTGTTCACCGAGATTTATTTGGACAAATATTTTGGCAATAAAAAGCAACTGCAACACGAATTGAATCTATTTGTGAAGAAATTTAACGAAAAGCAAAATGATTTGACGAATATACGAAAACTTCCGAAAGGGGAAAAACCTTTTCAAGTTACGCCTTTTGCAGAAAAGGATTTGAATAAACTTGCTTTTTGGAACGCAACAGGTAGCGGCAAAACACTATTGATGCACGTCAATATCAAGCAATATCTGCATTATGCCCAAAAACACAGCAAAGGACATGAAAGCAAAATTTTGTTGATTACGCCAAATGAACCTTTGTCAAGACAGCATTTTCAGGATTTTGCCCTTTCGGGCATTCCTGCCAATATTTTTTCCAAAAGTCAAGGTAGCATGTTTTCTGGTAAACAAGTAGAAATCATGGAAATATCTAAATTATCAGAAGAAAGCAAGGAAAAAACGGTTGCTGTGGATAGTTTTGAAACAAGTAATTTAGTCCTTGTAGATGAAGGGCATGGGGGAATGAGTGGCGAGCAATGGAAAAGATTCAGGGATACTTTGAGTAAAACGGGTTTTGCTTTTGAATATTCTGCAACCTTTGGGCAGGCGATTAGTGCCGCAGCAAAAGGCAAAAAAGAAGACCTTACCCAAGAGTATGCCAAAAGTATCCTGTTTGATTACTCTTACAAATACTTTTATGAAGATGGTTATGGCAAAGATTATCGCATTTTAAATTTAAAAGAAGATAACAGCGATTTCAAAAATAAATACCTAACGGCAAACTTACTTTCGTTTTATCAGCAGTTACTTATTTTCAAAAACAAGCCCGAAATTGTTGCACAATTTAGGCTTTTCAAGCCCTTATGGGTATTTGTGGGCAGCAGCGTGAATGCGGTAAGAATCGAAAATAAGAAAGAGACTTCCGATGTGTTGGATATCGTACATTTTTTGTCCGATTTTATCAAAAACAGAGAAGAATATATACAACATATTGCCCTTATACTTGCCCATAAAGCAGGCTTGCTTGACGCAAATGGATATAATATTTTTGAAGGCAGCTTTGCCTATTTAGCAGACTTGAAACTTACCCCCGAGCAGATTTTTGAGGGTATTAACCAAGAAGTATTTCATAACCAAGTAATTGGCGCAAATCTGTATGTAGATAACCTAAAAGGAACAAGTGGCGAATTAGGTTTACGAGTAGGCGATACCGACAAATATTTTGGGGTAATCAATGTGGGAGATGAGAAAAAGCTGCATGAACTTGCGATGAATAATGGTATTTTGGGAACAGATAAGGATTTTTCCGAATCATTGTTTGCACAAATCAATCAAGCCAAGCCCAAACAAGCGATAAATGTATTGATAGGCTCAAAGAAGTTTTCGGAAGGTTGGTCGTCTTGGCGGGTAAGTTCTATGGGATTGATGAATATTGGCAAAACAGAAGGCTCACAAATTATTCAACTATTTGGGCGAGGGGTTCGTTTGCAAGGTTATGAATTTAGCCTAAAACGCTCAATGGGCTTAGATGAGTACCAAAAACCCGAAAATATACGAGCGATTAGTAAACATCTCCGCTCCCTTGAAACCTTGCAGATTTTTGGGATTAAGGCAAATTATATGGAGCAGTTCAAAAAGTTGTTGGAAGAAGAAGGATTGCCTACAAATACAGGTGATTGGATAACAATTATGATTCCTACCCAAAATAAATTTGACATTGTAGCCACAGAATTGAAACTCATTCAAGTAAAAGAAAGTGAAAATTTTAAGAAAAAAGAAATACTAAGACTTGAACTAAATCCCGAAGTATTTAGCAATAAGCAAGTTGAGATAGATTGGTATCCCAAAATTGACACGATAGAAAGCCGTAAATCTAACAAAGTGGAAAGCATCAAGCAAATCTGTTATTTGGAAAAGAAACATTTTGCTTGGATAGATTGGACAAAGATTTATTTTGAAATACAAAATTTCAAAGCAAATAAAGGATTTCCCAACCTTCAAATTGAGTTGCGTTCTCTGCAAGCTATTATTTGCAGCAATGCTTGGTATAAGCTGTACATACCCGAAGATAAGATGGCATTAAGTTCCTTTAAAAATGTAGCGGTATGGCAGGAATTAATAGCTGTTTTACTCAAAAAATACATTGAACAATATTATTTATATTTCAAAAACAGATTTAATGCGCATCATATCGAAACCCGAAAACTGTTGCCATCAGACGACAATTTTATTTTGCAGTATGATGTTCGCCTCAATAAAAATGAGGACATAGAAACTATTCAGAAAAAGTTTGAGAAATTAGAAACAGAAGTAAGCGCAGACACCTTCAAAACGCTTCAAATAGCAAATCAAATTGAGGCATTTGATAATTTGCTACATTTGTACAAGCCTTTGATATATTTGGGCAAAGGCTATGAAGGAAAAGTTCAGATATTTCCTGTAGCACTCAATGAGGCGGAATATCAATTTATGAAAGATTTTGAGAAGCAAATTGAGCGAATAAAGGAAATGCAAAAACTTGAAGATATTTTTCTGCTGCGCAATCAAAGTAAAAAAGGCATAGGCTTTTTTGCAGAAGGCAATAACTTTTATCCTGACTTTATTTTATGGATAAAAAAAGCGGGCAAGCAATATCTTACGTTTATAGACCCAAAAGGGATTAGAAATTCAAAGGGAATACATGACCCGAAAATCCAATTTTATAGGTATTTGGCAGAAAAAGTGCAGCCACAAGTTATCCAAGAGCATTTGATATTGAACGCTTTTATCATTTCAAATACAAAATGGTTAGAAGTGAATTGGAAAGGGGATTTGTCTATGGCAGATTTTAACAATAATCATGTTTATTTTCAAGCAGACCAAAATACAGATTATGTACCCAAGTTTATAGAAAAAATCATGGCTTTTTCATAGCTTGAAAAATAAGATTTATAATCTTTACCACGCTCATTGCAATGCTTCATTCAATACAAAAAACCGTTCACTTTTTGGAGTGAGCCATTTTTTTGCTATTCCAAACCTCTGAAAATAGATATGCTATAGCTGACCTTTCTCATCACTATTTCGAGACCATCATGAAGATAAAAAAGCCAATAATCTACACTACACATTTCCGTATTGAGCAATTTGCAGCATTTTTTCCTCTTGTAACAAAAAAAATTGACTGAATAGGTCATATAAAAATAACCTATTCAGCCAAAAATCAGGATAGAAAACAGCTTTTGAGAGAAGTCTAATTCGTCCTTATCAGATGATAATTCACCGACAGCGTATGTGGA
>JAAFHL010000324.1 GCA_013298365.1 Bacteroidota bacterium
GATTTTAAAGTCAATTATCACAAAAACGTCTTGAAAAAATGGCTGTTCGACAATCCGCAAATCAGTCTATCTTTTGACGAATTGTGGAGGATTCGGGAGCAATGTATTGAAGATTTGGCGCAAAGCGAATAAGGAAGTTAATCCGCTTTTCTATCCAACGTTTTCAAATACAAATCCTCTACTTTTGCCCTTGCCCAAGGCGTTTTGCGCAAAAAAGTCAAACTTGATTTGATGCTTGGGTCGTGTGTGAAACAACGAATATTGATTTGAAACCCCAAATATTCCCAACCGTAATAGTCATACAGTTCTTCTAACATCGTTTTGAGGGTTACCCCATGTAAAGGGTCTTTACTTTCGCCCGCCATATTTTTGAGTTTAATTGATTTTCTCGCAGATTTTCGCAGATAAAGAGCGCAGATTTTCACAGATTAAGCAATATCAGCGCAAATCTGCGTTTTTGAATCTGTGAAAATCTGCGAGAACTTCTTACAATTTCAATCTAATTACCTCGGTTGTGCCTTCGTAGTGTTCGCCATTGTCTAAGTCCATGATAATTTTG
This sequence comes from Bacteroidota bacterium, assembly GCA_013298365.1. GTDB lineage: Bacteria > Bacteroidota > Bacteroidia > J057 > J057 > JAAFHL01. The sequence continues at coordinate 560 of JAAFHL010000324.1, forward strand.
AATTGCGCATCACGCTCCGAAGCAGGCTGACGAGTAGGCTCTAAAAAGTTGGTATTAGGTGCATAAATCTTGCCTTGAATCGAAATAAAATCCTCAATTATTACTTCTCTCAATTCATTTTTTACCATAAAAATGCCATCAATTGTGTCATTTGCCAAATAGGTGCTATCATAATCCATCAAAGTAATGATATGTAAATCAGTGATTTTCTCCTTTGAACCCAAACTTCCTGGGTCGGGTATAGCACATTTTGCATACGCTTTATTGAACAAAGAAAAATCATAATTTGGCATTGAATTGTTTGCGATAAAGTCAATATCAAAGTTGAAATTGATGCCAAATTCACTCCATGTAATGCTTTCGTTTGCATTCAAGTTCGCAAGTGTAACAAGGTTGCTGTTTTTAGGAGCAAAACCTTTGATGTTCATATAGCCTAATACGCTATCGCTATCGCAGGGATTACAAGCAGGAAAAGCCATTCCTACCAAGCAAGTAAGTGCTAATGCACTGATTTTGAATACGTTTTTCATGTAATGAAAATATTATAGAATTGGTTAAGTGTGCAAAGATACACATATTTTAGTTTTTGATAGAAAAATATAGGCATTTTGTTTTGCCAAAATACAAGCAAATTTTATTCCTTACCCAAAAAAATTTACCTTTGCAACGCATTTCAACCAAAATAAACGTAGCATCTCTTGAAAGATAAAATAAAGGCACTCATTCAGCAAGAAATACAAGCTATTGCTCAAATTCCCATCACAGACGATTTTGAGCAGGCGGTTTTGCTTATATACGAACAAACTTTTGTACAAAAAGGTAAGGTTGTGTGTAGCGGTATGGGCAAAGCGGGGCATATCGCCATCAATATTGCGACTACTTTTTGCTCCACAGGCACAGTTGCAACCTATCTTCACCCTTCGGAGGCACAGCATGGCGATTTGGGTATTTTGCGAGAAAATGATGTATTATTGTTGGTTTCTAATTCGGGAAAAACGACTGAGATTTTACAACTGCTTCAACTTTCCAAAAATATATATCATAACATTCCAATTATTCTCATTACAGGCAATAAAGACTCACAACTTGCAGAACAATCACACATCGTGCTGCATACAGGGGGAGGGGAGGAGATTTGTCCTTTGGGTTTAACGCCTACAACTTCTACCACTTTGATGACCATTATTGGCGATATGTTAGTGGTTTTGTTGATGGAAAAAATCAATTTTACCAAAAAAGCATATAGCCTTTTGCATCATAGTGGTTACTTAGGCGAAAAAGCAAGAACGGAAACTTAATTTTTACTAAATAGACTTGTTTTTTCTTTAAAAACTTTGAAAGGTCTATGTACATTATATAGCCTAATAAAAGGATTTTTGGTCAGATAAAACAAGTTTTATGGATTAGTAGCTGCGACTCCGGAGAATCGCAGTACGGTAAAAACAATACGTAACTTATACTTGAAAGTCAGGTTCAAACAAGTCTTTTATATCGAAACACTTTCGCTCGAAATAAGTACAGGTTTCTCTGTGCCTGAATATTGAATAATGAGTTGATAATCAGTTTTTTCTATTAAATTCTGCTTAGTAAAAATATCGAAATTAAATGATAGTGGCAAGATGATATAACGATATTTATGATGATTTAATTTTAATGCTTCAATCATTCGATTTTTTTGCGCAGCAGGCATTTCTTCTCCAAAAAGATATTTAGGTTTCGTTTTGGAAAAAAGAAAATAATCCGCATTTATCAACTCCAACAAAATGGCATCATCAGGATAGTTTTCTTTGGAAAAATCATAGATAATTTCATAAACATCTGTTAATGAATACTTATGCAAGTCTTTTCTGCTTTGAAAAAAACGACCAAGTCCTGCCAAGAAATCGAAAATGCTATACTGTTGCGTAACGTATTTTAACGTATGAATATTTCTTTTTTTATTCCAATAAACCTCTAAGGCATGTTCAAGTAGCTCAATATCAGTTAATTGTTGTCGAGATAGATACTTACTTTCAATGATTTGATAGGGCGGATTTGGGTCATACACAAAATCATGTTCTGCCGCTTTATAACGTACAGGTGTGCCTTTGAGAAATTTTAAAAAACCAAGTTGTAACTCTGGGGCAAACAACTTGAACACTTCCTCAAAACTATAACGAATATCTTCCCAATAATCTAACGCCATGCCCACAATCAAATCAAGGTGCATTTCGACTTTATGTTCCAATTGTCGAATGATATTTGTGGTTTTGGCAAAACTTTGTCTGCGTTGCACCGCTAAATTCGCCTTTTGATTTACGGTTTGAATTCCAATTTCAAAGCGAAATAAACCCAAAGGCACTTTTTCATTGATAAATCGAATGATGTCGGGGTGCAAAATATCGGCAGTTATCTCAAATTGAAACACATTTCCAGGGCGATAATTCTCCAAAATAAAGGTGAAAATATCAATGGTAAAATCTCTCTTGATGTTAAAGGTTCTATCCAAAAACTTGATAACTTTTCCATGTTGCATCATATATAACAACATAGATTTTAGGCTTTCATTGGGTAAATAGCGCACTTTATTGTCCAAACTTGCCAAACAAAACTCACATTTATAAGGACAACCTCGAGAAGTTTCAATATATAACACCTTGTTATACAAGTCTTCGGGCTTGTCATGGCGATAAGGCATGATATCCTGGTATGCTTTCAAATCAAACATAGGTGCTTCTAAGGAAACTTTTACTTTTCCATCTACTTTTTGCACCAAATTGGGTACATTTTCTAAGTTAGGATAATTACGCAAAAAAGCTGAAAAAGGCGTTTCTCCTTCGCCTGTAATGATAAAATCTACTTCTTCTCGGCAAATAACATCTTCATAATCATAACTTACCTCTGGTCCACCCAACAAAATTTTTGTATTTGGATTCAAGGCTTTTATCATACGAGCCACTTCTAAGGTCTGCGTAATGTTCCAAATATAACAGCTAAAAGCCACAATATCATACGATTGACAATGCACAGCAATGCCTTCTCTATTTTCATTTATCGTAAATTCTTTCCATTCTAAACCCTCAACATCTTCATTCAAATTGTATAACAATCTAATCGCTAAGTTGATGTGAATGTATTTGGCATTGAGCGTGGTAAGCAAAACTCGCATAGTTTCTGTAAATTATGGCTCAAAGATAGGGGTTTCCAAAGGAATATGCAATTTTTATTATTGACGAGTATGGCTTTTTTATAAAGAAAAAATCACAAAGAACACAAAGGGAAAAACACAAAGTTCACAAAATAACGTATTGTTTGATAAATTTTTGTGTTCTTTGTGGTAAACTTTAAGATTTTATTTGCCTATTTTTTTAGCAGAAAGCTATGCTTGGGAAAAATGAATGACAAACTTTTTGGGTAATATTTTGTTTCTGATTTTAACTAATAGAAGAAATATTATACAATAAAATATGGCAAATACATGGGAACGCCGTCAAGAAGGCGTGGGAGATGAAGATAAAAAGAAAGTTTCGGGGGAGGGATTGCGTCAAATCCTTGAAATTTACAAATTTGTGCTGCCTTATAAAGGCTATTTTTTGACAGGATTGTCGTTTTTGCTCTTATCTATTCTGACGGGCAATACTTTTCCTTTGCTGATTGGTGGAATTACAGGCACAGCCGTTGGCGAAAAAGGCGATATTTATGATAAACTTATTCCTATTCAGGAATTTTTTGGGGTAGGACAGCTCAATGCTTTGGCGATTGTTTTGGGTTTTGTTGTGCTAATTCAAGGTTTTTTCTCTTTTTTTAGGATTTATTTGTTTGCACAAGTAAGCGAAAGGGCGATTGCAGACATTCGTTATACGGTGTATCGCAAAATTATTACGATGCCTGTTCCTTTTTTTGAAAGTCGTAGAATTGGCGAGTTGAATAGCCGTATTTCTTCTGACATTACGCAGTTGCAGGACATGCTTTCGGTTACAATCGCAGAGTTTATTCGTCAAATCCTCACTTTGACCATAGGATTGACGATTATGGTGGTGATGTCTTGGAAACTGACCTTATTTATGTTGGCTACTTTCCCTGTATTGGTGGTTGCTACCATCATTTTTGGGCGTTTTATCCGTAAAGTTTCCAAAGATGCACAAGATCAATTAGCGCAAGCGAGTGTGATAGTGGAAGAAACTTTTCAAGCGTTTAACATTGTTAAAGCCTTTACAAATGAGTTGCGTGAAGTCATGCGCTACCGTTCTGCTCTGGATAAAAGTTTGAATCGTACCTTAACAGTTGCAACCTATCGCAGTTTTTTCACGACATTTGTCATTTGTGCCATTTTTGGCGGCATTATTTTGGTGGTTTGGTATGGTGGCACAATGGTGCAAAACAAAGAAATTACCTTTGGTGAACTATTGTCTTTTATTCTTTATACGGTTTTTATTGGCACTTCCGTAGGTGGTTTGGGTGAATTGTATAGTCAGTTGCAAAAAACAATTGGTTCTTCGCAAAGGGTAAGAGAAATTTTAAGAGAAACCCCTGAATTTGAATTGCAAGATAAATGGGTCAAGGCACCTCGTTTTGAGGGGAAAATAGCCTACGAAAATGTGGAATTTTCTTATCCTTCCCGCCCTGAAATCCAAATTTTAAAAGGCACAAATCTCAATATTTCCGCAGGGCAAACCATTGGTTTAGTGGGACATAGCGGCGCAGGGAAATCTACAATTACGCAGTTGTTGATGCGTTTTTATGAACATGATAAGGGCAACATTTTGATAGATGGAAAGTCGATTAAAGATTACGAACTAAACGTTTTGCGCCAAAATATTGGCATTGTTCCACAAGAAGTGATTTTATTTGGTGGCACAATTCGTGAAAATATTGCTTATGGTAAATTAGATGCTACCGAAAATGAGATTTTAGATGCCGCAAAAAGGGCAAATGCCATGGAATTTATCGCTCGAATCCCCGAAGGTTTAGATACTGTTGTAGGAGAAAGAGGCGTAAAACTTTCGGGTGGACAAAGGCAGCGTATCGCAATTGCACGTGCAATTCTCAAAAATCCCGCTATTTTGATTTTGGACGAGGCGACAAGTTCGCTTGATGCAGAGTCGGAAAGTCTTGTGCAAGAGGCACTTAACGAGTTGATGAAAGGCAGAACGACTTTGATTATTGCGCATCGTCTTTCTACGATTCGCAATGCAGACCTCATTTATGTGCTTGATGCAGGCAAAGTGGCAGAGTCGGGAACGCATGAGCAACTTTTGGCGGTTGAAAATGGCATCTATCAAAGTTTGGTGCGTCTGCAAACGG
>JAAFHL010000032.1 GCA_013298365.1 Bacteroidota bacterium
AAAATTATTCTTGCTATAACTTTCTCATTATCAGAAAAAAATAAGATGATTATAAATAAAATACATTTTTTTTGAAAAAAAATGCCTCAAAAATTTGGTAGTTACAGAAAAACCCTCTATCTTTGTAGCACAATTGAAAAACAAACTCCTTGATAGCTCAGTTGGTTAGAGCATCTGACTGTTAATCAGAGGGTCGCTGGTTCGAGTCCAGCTCGAGGAGCTTAATTTTAAAGTGGCTGTCCAAAAAGTAAATTGGGCAGCCTCTTTCATTTTTTTATAATGCTATTAAAAAAAAGGTATCCTGCTTTTTTTGGTAAAATAGTTGTAGTTTTTAGGGGGTTAAATTTGGATAATTAGGTTATAATTAGTATTTTTGTTGGTAGAAAAAGCGATAAATATGTAAGTAATCTTCAAAGCAAATTATGTAAATCAAGGGGTGTTATTCCCCTTAGATTTGAATGAGAAAGTGGGTGGGAAGCACGCATATAGGACAATACGTGGGTAGTTTCCAAGTTATATATAAGTAACATATTGAAATAATATAAAGGAGGCGGGACATCAAGTTATGAACCACGTATTACGAGGCAAAAAATTGTCAAGGATACCCATTGAGGGGAATGTGTCATAAGAGTAAAGAAAATCATCAAATCGCTATCAATCATAAACTTAACGCTTTCAAAGCTACAGCAAAAGAACAATTAACGAGCAACAAAGGCAAAAAAAATTTACAAAAAACGCTGCATTGAACCTGAACCTGTTTTTGGCAGCCTCAAACAAAACAGAGTCTTCCGAAGATTTACCCTCAGAAGCATCCCCAAAGTCAGTATTGAATTTGGGTTACACGTCATTGCCCACAATTTTGCTAAATGGCTAAAGGCGGGTTTAGAAATCTCCATAAGCAGCTTTTTTGATTTTTCTGCCTCCTTTCTTTGCCTTTTTTTCAACGCTAGGCTCACTAAAACCTCTTCTTTTTGCTTAATTTATGTTATAGGGCTTTCTTTGTTTTTTACGCCATAGAAAACATAAAAAAGGTGGCTGTCCTTTTGGACAGCCACTTTTTTATATAAATGCAAACAAAAAATTATTGTTTAGGTGCTGCTGGAGTCTCAACTTTACCGCCTTTAGTTGCTTTTGGAGCATCTTTAGCAGGAGTTGTGCTACCACCTTTTACAGCTGGAGTAGTGCTGTTTGTTCCGCCACCTTTCACTGCACCTGTTGGAGCTGGAGCAGGTGTTGGAGCTGGAGCAGGTTTTGGTGTTGGTGTTGGTGTTGGTGTTACAGTTACTGGTGATGGTGTAGGTTTTGGAGTAGGTTTTGGTGTTACTTTAACAGGTGTTTTAGTTGGTTTTACGGGTGCAACTCCTTTACCTTTACTACCTTTCAAAGCTGCGATAGAGTCAGCTACTCTTGTAGAGTCAGCGATTTTTTTAGCTTTTGCTTCAGCTTCTGCATTAGCAGCAGCATTTACATTTGCAAGAGAGTCATCTACTCTTTTTTGAGCATCAGCAGCAGCAGTAGAGTCTGCTACTCTTTTCGCTTCTGCTTCTTTGTCGCCACCGCAAGATACGAACGCAAGCGCAACTACTAATACTAATGCAATGATTGATTTGAATTTGTTCATAATTTTAATAAGAAAAATGAAAAGTGTTGTTATTTGTATGATTTGTGCTGAAGGAATGCATAAAAGCATAATTTCGGCACAAATGTACATAAGTTTTGGAAAAGATTAATGATATTCTAATATTTTTTTAAGGAATTTTTAATATTTTACCCTAAGAGGGTAATTTTCCTTGTTATTTTGCAATAGATACTATTTTGAGGGTACATTCTTGCACATTTACCATTGCATTTTTCTTAGGTTTCTTTTCACCTGCTTTTTTGTATTTGTATTCGCCTACAAGCAAATCATTTACATAAACAGATTCACCATTAGGAATTGTGATTTTTACAGTTTCTACTTTTCCACCAGATGACATCAACTCTAAACTAACCGATTTGCCTGATTTATTGAAAAAAGCCAAGTTCCCAAGATGCTCATCACCACAATCTTTAATAGGTTCTTGATTTTTTTGAGCGGCAAGCATCGCCTTTAACCTTGCATCATTTGCGCCTGCATTTTCAACGCGTCCGTATTTTGTTGCTTTACCGTCTTGTGCATAACCAAAAGTAAAACATGCAGCTATTCCAAGTAACAAAAATGTCTTTTTCATAAAATTGAAGAATTATTGTGAGTGTAAAATATAAAAATGAATATTAACGTCTCTATACGTTAATCGCAGAGAGAATTTTCTTTGATGCCGCAAATATCGGCAAAAATGTGCAAAAAATGTGATTATAAGTGCAAATATTATCAATTTGTAATCCCTTTGAAAAGCATGTCTACAATGCCTTCAAATACTTTATCTGCGGTTGCGGGGATTTTTTGCTGAATATCTTTCGGAAAATCATTTATAAAAGTAGCATCTCGTATGTATTGAACAGCGCAAGAATAAAACATAAGCAACAGTTCGGGTGAAATATCTTTTCTCAAACTGCCCGAAGCAATGCCTTCTTCTACCAAGTTTTTGATGTTGCGATATGCCAATTCATAGCGCATTTTTTTCAATAAATCCCATAATGCAGGCACATTTCGCATCAAATCCGCTGCCACAAAGGGCGAAATAATGGAAAGTTTATCCCCCGTAAATATCATGGCTTGTTTCAATTTATCCAAAGTTGTTACATTTTGCGCTGACATAATTTTTGAAACACCCAAAGTGATTTCGTTTTTCATTTCCAGCATCATGTCTTCCATCAATTTCAGTTTACTTGGCACATAAAGATAAATCGTTTTTTTGCTGATGCCCATTTCTCGTGCCACTTCGTCCATCGTTACTTTGCTATACCCAAATTTGAGAAATAATTTGCGGCTTGCTGCCAATAGTTGTGTATGAATTGCGGAGTCTGTCATATATTTTATTTATTTCCGCAAAAATAGGCATTTTTTGATAGATAATAAAAAATATAGGCAAATTTCCCTTACAATTTGCGAAAATCTGCAAGAAATATTTACATTTGTACTTAACATTTAATCAATTTACGGTGAATCTCTTTCTTCTTTCGATACAAACGCCTACAAAGGCAAGTCTTTCCGAAACGGAAACGCATCACTGTGTCAAGGTATTGCGCCACAAAATAGGTGATGCGGTGCATGGCATAGATGGAAATGGGAACTATGTAAAAGGCATTATTCAGGAGATAAGCAAAAAGGAAACCCTGATTCACATTGAAGAAATAACGGAAAATTGGGGCGAAAAACCGCAAAAATTGGTCTTAGCAGTCTCGCCGCTGCGCCAGAAAGACCGTTTTGAATGGCTAATAGAAAAGGCGATAGAATTGGGCGTAGATGAAATTTTCCCCATTATTTGTAAAAATTCGATTACAGACAATGTTAAACCTGATAGGATTCAACAGATTATTATTTCGGCTGTAAAGCAATGCAAAAGAGCCAAAATCCCGCAACTACATGCAGCAATACCCATCGAAAAATGGCTTGAAACGGTCATTTTGCCAGAAAAATATATAGGCTTATTGGCTTTTTGTGAAACCGAAAATGCGCTTTCACAACTTCATTCCCAAATACAAAAGGCTGAAAATGTGTATTTTGCCATTGGACCCGAAGGCGATTTCATCGAAAAAGAGGTACAACTTGCCGCCACAAAAGGTTTTCAAATCGTATCTTTGGGTAAAAGCCGCCTCCGTACCGAAACCGCAGGATTGTTTGCATTGAGTGTGATAAAGGCTGTGCAGGGTTGGTAGTTTCTCGCAGATGAACGCAGATAAAAGAACGCAGATTTTCGCAGATTTTTAGACATTTATGCTAACTATAAACTATCCATTTTCAACGCCTTAACATGACCTATTCTCATCTATATTTCTATGGGCTTTTGTCCCTTTTTTCCTTGCTTGCTTGTCAAAAAATAAACACTTCTTGGACACCAAGCGAAGCAAAAACGAAATTTCGCCTAAATGCCGTTACTTGCCCAGATGACAGCGTGTGTTACACAGCAGGCGGAGTAAAATTCTCCGATGACATTACGTTTAAAAGCAATGACGGTGGAAAAACATGGGATACTTGCGCTTCGCAAATGTCAGGAAAATGCTTTTATGACATTGAATTTCGAGATGCACAACATGGACTTGTGGGCGGCACAGATGGGCGTTTGTATATGACCGAAGATGGGGGCAAAAATTGGCGTACTATGCAAATGGGCATTTGGCGCACTTTGTATGCCTTTGATTATGTGAATGATAGCACTATTTTAGCAGTAGGGGGTGATGGCTATAATGCGGGCATTATTTGGCGATATACGCCTACTTCGGGTTGGAGTTTTATAGATACACCTGCTTTTCAGGTGCGAGCAGTGGAGTCCGTGGGAAATGGCGTGGTATATGCTGGCGGCTATGCGACCATCATAAAGTCGCAAGATAGCGGCAAAACGTGGACAACAACTTCTGCAAAAAATGAACTTTTTTGTGCCTTGTCTTTTCTCAATGAAAAAGTAGGCTATGCGGTCGGACGTACTGGCACAATTATTAAAACGATTGATGGTGGCGAAACTTGGCAAACCTTGCGCAGTGGAAATAGCCCATTTCATACAGCAATGATTTTCAATGATGTGGCTTTTTTTTCGGAAAATGTGGGTTATGTGGTAGGCGACAAGGGCGTGGTGATGAAAACAACCGATGGCGGCAAAACATGGAAATCTCTGGGAAAATATGGCAAAGCGGATTTGCGGGCAATTCATCTTTGGAGTGAAAATTCGGGGATTCTTGTGGGGGAAAATGGGGCAATACTTCATTTTGGAGGGTGAAAACAAGCATAGTACTTAAAATTCCTTCTGATTGCGCCGTTATGGGTGTTTTAGTTGAAACGACAGCAACAAGGACTTGTAGAAAAATCGAAGATATTTCTACAAGATAGGATTGCAGGGGGTATCGTGGTTCGGCAAACTCACTAACCTTGATTAAAACCCCAAAAATGACGAAAGATTTCTTGAACAAAACGGATATTTATGGTTTGAGACATTTATATTTAGTTTGTTTTTAAATAGAACAATGGCTTTCTCATAAAGAAAATATTTGCATAAAAAGGCTGAATTTTACCACAAAGTTCACGAAGGTTTCACAAAGAACACAAAGATGAATAGGAAAACAGGCTACTTAGTGTTCTTTGTGTTGGCTTTTCTTTGTTAACTTTGTGGTTTTATTTTTTATGAGAAAGCCCTGTAAATAGAATTTGGGATTTAGGAGAAATTTTTTTGTTTGTTTGGGGGAAGTACTTTTTATTTTGGAGAAAAAAGGTTATTTTTGTGGGAGTAAGTAAAATTTGTATGTAATATTTCATTCAAAGAAAATATGCAATTAAATCCAATATCTAATAAACTAACACCCTCTCAATTAGCTATATTACAGCTTTTTAGTTTTTCTATGAATGAGGGTGAAGTAGATGAATTGAAAACAGTTTTGGTAGAATTCTATGATAAACGTTTACAACGAGCGTTAGACCTAATTTGGGATGAAAGAGGCTTAACTGATGAAATATTGAAAGAAGAAGGGCTAAAACATAGAAGAACAGCTTACAAATCTTTTTAAGAACTATCTACATGCTAAAAGTTGTAATAGATACTAATTGTTGGGTGCAAGCCTTGCCAAAACGTTCTTCTGCACACTGGTTATATCAAAGTGTCATACAAGGAAAAATCGAAATAGTTGTAAGTACCGAAATTTTATTGGAGTATGCTGAAATATTAGGTCGTTTTTATACGCCAGAAGTAGCCGATTTTTTTCTAAAATTGCTTACAAACTTACCGAATTTGCATAGAAATGTAATTGATTTTAAATGGAATTTAATCATACAAGACCTTGACGATAACAAATTTGTAGATTGCGCCCTTAATGCAGGAGCAGATTTAATTGTTACAGAAGATAGGCATTTTAACGTATTGGCAGAGGTTACTTTTCCTAAAATCACCGCTGAAAATTTAGCGAATTTTAAACAAAGGCTTATTGAAATGGAGATATTTCCTGAATAGAATCGGGAAGTAAGAGATATTCAAGCTATTGCAAGTGAGATATTGGATTTAGACATGAGGAAGGGCTGAAAATCGAAGATATTTCTACAATATAGAATTGCAGGTGGCATCTTTGATTAAAGCACCTGCACTGGCGAAAATAAGTAGCTTATACACTACTTTATAGAAAATCTTTGATTTTCAGTTCGCCCATGTTGGTGAAAAACACCAACATGGGCGCAAATGAAATCTAATCACGCTAATATCCCGTTTATGCGACCTCATATTCTACAAGCCTTGGATTTATGATTTGTAAGGAGGCTGATAAAACTTCTATTCCTAATATATTTCCGTCTTCGTCATAATCTATTATGACTCCATGCTTATCTTCGCTACTCTCTGCGACAAGTTTATCGCTAAATCTTATGCGAAGAATGTCTAAGGTTGTATCATATTTTACTTTCATAATAAATATTTGTCAATTTTGGAGGTTCTATAAAGTGTTATGACCACATTTGGGTCTTTTGTGATATTAACAAAGACACGAACTAAGTAGTTTCTGCCTTCGGGAAATGTTCTTATGCCTTGATAAACCTTTTTTCCTTCTGCTTGAAAATAGGTTTGGTCAGGATTAAGTAACACATCTTCGGCTATTTCCATTGGAATTTGTCGATTATGCATTTCTTCTTGTGCATGTTGTGAAAATACATAGTTCATATTGCAATATTAGGTATTTTTAATGAGATATGCAAATTATTGTTTATTGTTTAGATAGAAAATGGGGACTTTTATTCAGAACAGCCTCTAAATGTTGTTAAAATAAATGCCATGATAATTAAAATAAAAAACAGCGGTATTATTATGTATTCTAACCAAAAACTATCTTCTTTATCCTTTTCTTTCTTGACAATTAAGCCATTAGCTCCCTCAATCCACTGTGTTTCTGCTACACCATCTGCTATTTCTAACTTTTGCTCTCCCTCCAAAACTGCTCTCATTTCCCCCACCGTCTGAAAACGATTCACTACATCCATATCCATTGCCTTCATAATCACTGCAGAAACATGAGTCGAAATACCCATAGGCGGCACTAAAACTGCATTCACCCGACTAACAGCCGCCATCGGCGTTTTGCCCATCAACATTCGATACAACAAAGCTCCCATTGCATAAATATCCATCGTTACGCCTCGCTTTGCATGTTCGTCATACTGTTCCAAAGGGGCATAACCAGGGGTAAGAATGGCAGTCATCGTTTGACTGATGCCTTCTGCAATAAATTCTCGGGCTGCGCCAAAATCAATCAAATAAGCTTCTCCATTTTTACCTATCAAAATATTGGCAGGTTTGATGTCTCGGTGCAGGATATTGGCTTTGTGAATGGCTTCAAGGGCAGTTGCAATTTGTGCAAAATAAGCAAGTGCTTCTTTTTCAGAAATGCGATTTTCGGGCTGTTTACTCAAATATTTTCCCAAATCTTCGGCTTCTACAAAGGGCATGACAAGGTAGCCTGTATTGTTTTCTTCAAAAAAATCGGAAACCTCAAGGGTATGTGGGACATTTTTGAGTTTGCTCAAGATTTGTGCTTCTGTAAGAAAACGTTTTTTGAAATTTTCAAATTCGTTTTGTGATATACCTTGCGTTTGGACATCAAGGCTATCATTTCCTCTTACGCATTTTCCAGAAAGAAAAAATTCTTTGACAACTACTTGTTTTTCAGCTAAATAAATATGTTGTGCTTGATAGGTAATACCAAAACCTCCATGCCCTAATATTTTCAAGATTTTATATTTTCCATTCAAAAGGGTTGAAATTTGGAGGGTATGTTGATTCTTAGTGTTCATGTTATATAGCTTTGGAAAATAATCGCAAATATAGGGAATATTTTTAAGTAAAATAAAAGCTATTTCTTTCCCCAAATATCACCTCATTTTGACACACAAAGTTCTACAAAAATCGCTTATCTTTGGCACATTGTTTTGTCTGCGAAAATCTGCGATTAAATCTGTGCAAATCTGCGAGAACTACTATACGATTTATGCCTTATATTATCATTTTAATTGTACTAGGAATTGCAGGAATAGCCCTCTTTTTCTATATCACTTCCCGCAAAACATGGGAAAAACATGAGGCTTTTGCCAAAAAATGGGGATTATCTTTGGGGGGAAATCATGTTTCGCCTACTTTTTGGGGGGAATATGAAGGTTTCGAGGTCAATATAAATCTTTTACAAGATGAAGGAGAGAAAAAAATGCGTAAAAATGTATTTTCCCAAGTATCTATCAAGATGGAAAACCCAAATGACATTGTTTTACATGTATGGAAACAGGGAACTCCTGTTTTACCCCCTTCTTTTATGGCAAAAAGAGGCGATTTAGCATTGAAAAATAATTTTGACTTGCCTTTGGAAGGGCGAGCAAATGATCTTTTTTTTCCTGGAATGATTTTAGATGAGGAAATGAAAAAAGAGATTACTGCCGTTTTGTTGCCACATAGTTCGGCAATGTTGGCGTTGCAAGACAACTATTTTTGTGTTATAAGTCCCGTTTTGCCCTATCAAAAAGAGGTGTATGCCGTTTGGGAGAAGCAATTGTATGTTTTGAGCGAAATAAAAAAACGTTTGCAAGCCTAAAAATATGTATTTTCGACAAAACAAATGACATTTTGCGTACCTTTGCCCAAATTTTAACACATAGAATATGACTTTACACAGAGAAGGGAAAACGATTATCCCTGTAACTTTTGGCATTATAGGTGCAATTTTGGCACTTGTGTATTTTTTCACAAAGGATTCGGGCTTGATATGGCTTTTTTATCTGCTTGCACTCACAGGTTTGGTTTTCATCGGTTTGGTACTCAACTTTTTTCGCAATCCTGAATTTTCGATTCCTACAAATCCCAATCATATTCTTTCGCCTTGCGATGGAAAAGTAGTTGTGATTGAAGATGTTTTTGATAAAACCTATTTTAATGATACCGTTACGCAGATTTCTGTGTTTATGTCTCCACTAAATGTGCATGTAAATCGTAACCCAATTGCGGGCGTGGTGCAATATTATCGCTATATTCAAGGCGAATTTTTGGTAGCTTTTGACCCGAAATCTTCGGAGAGAAATGAGCGTACTTTTGTAGTTACCAAAAATGATAAAATTACCGTTGCTTACAAGCAAATTGCGGGTTATGTAGCACGCAGAATTTGCTGTTATGTAAAAGAAGGCGATAATGTGGCGCAAGGGACGGAATTTGGTTTTATTAAATTTGGGTCAAGAATTGATATTTTAGTGCCTAAAAATGTAAAAATAAAAGTGAATTTGGAGGAAGTTGTATTAGGTGGAAGAACGGTTTTAGCGGAGATTCAGTAGTCTATAAGCCGCTTCAAGGGTCTGCGACCGCTTGAAGGGCATTATATATTCCAAATCATTAAGATTAAAACCTTACGAATAGTCGCAGACCTTCGTAAGGTTTTTACAATCTTACAATCCTCCAATCATATCCTCTGGCACAACAGCCGCATCAAACTCCTCAGAAGTCAAATAGCCCAAAGCCAAGGTAGCTTCTTTCAAAGTTGTATGTTCTTTATGCGCTTTTTTTGCAATTTCGGCAGCTTTATAATAGCCGATTTTTGTATTTAATGCCGTTACCAACATCAAAGAATTGTTTAAGTGCATACGAATACGTGCTTCGTTTGGCTCGATTCCTACTGCACAATGTTCATTAAATGACTCGCAAGCATCGCCCAAAAGTCTTGCAGATTCCAATAAATTGTAAATCATCACAGGCTTGAAAACGTTCAATTGAAAATGCCCATGTGTACCTGCAACGGTGATAGCTGCATCATTACCAATTACTTGCGCACAAACCATTGTCATCGCTTCTGCTTGTGTAGGATTCACTTTGCCTGGCATGATAGAAGAACCTGGCTCATTTTCTGGAATCAATATTTCGCCTACCCCACAACGTGGACCTGAAGCCAACAGTCGAATATTATTGGCAATCGCCATCAAACTTACCGCCAAGCGTTTCAATGCACCCGAGGTTTCCACAATCGCATCATGGGCAGAAAGAGCTTCAAATTTATTTTCGGCAGTAACAAAAGGCAAACCCGAAATTTCTGCAATATGCTTTGCTACTAACACGTCATAGCCCGCAGGGGTATTCAAACCTGTGCCAACTGCTGTTCCTCCCAAAGCCAATTCTGCCAAATGCGGCAAAGAATTTTCGATACTTTTTAGCCCATGACGAATTTGAATCGCATAACCCGAAAGTTCTTGTCCCAAAGTCAAAGGCGTTGCGTCCATCAAGTGCGTGCGCCCAATTTTGACGATGTTTTGGAAGGCTTCCGATTTTGCTACAAAGGTATCATGCAAGGCTTTTACCTTGGGAATCATATAATTAACTACTTTGTCATAGCCCGCAATGTGCATAGCCGTAGGAAAAGTGTCATTAGAAGATTGTGATTTATTTACGTCATCATTGGGGTGAATGGCACTTTTTTCGCCCAAAACGCCACCCATCAAAACATGCGCACGATTAGCAATAACCTCGTTCACATTCATATTTGATTGTGTGCCAGAGCCTGTTTGCCACACGACAAGCGGAAACTCCTCATCTAATTTTCCTGTCAAAATTTCTTCACATACCTTGCCAATGATATCCGATTTTTCTTGCGCCATCGCACCGAGTTCTACATTTGTGCGGGCGGCAGCTTGCTTCAAAATGGCAAAACCACGAATCACTTCAATCGGCATACGGTGTCCACCGATACGGAAATTCTGAACAGAACGCTGTGTCTGTGCGCCCCAATATTTGTCGGCAGGTACTTGTACCTCGCCCATTGTGTCTTTTTCTATGCGAAAAGTCATGGAATGAAAGTTGAGAGTTTAATGTTATGCTCTGTGAGAAAGTGAGAAAATAATGACACAAAATTATACTTTTTTAGTCAATTTTCAGACAATAAACATAAAATATGCTGACAACAAGCCTGTGAGTCCCAAGCCCATTGCTGCTGCTGTAAAAACTGATTTTCTCAAAGAATAGTTGAGTTCTTTTTTATAAAAAAGCAAATAAGCTGTCCAAGCAATGCCTGAAACGGCGGCGAAAATAAAGGTAACAACCAACATAACCATCCAAGTTGGAATGATTTGATGTGCGTGGTCAGCGTGATTGAGGCTATAAAGGTAAAAAATACTTGCCGAAATGCTGCCAGCAAGTAGCCCTGAAAGCAAGGCAGTAAGCAGGATAAAAACAAATTTGTTCATAAATGTTTTGTTAAAATGAGTTATATTTATTGGATTATTGGTTGATTACAATTTTTAGTAACCATTTCATAGGAATCTATGTAAGCAAT
Source organism: Bacteroidota bacterium (assembly GCA_013298365.1). Lineage (GTDB taxonomy): Bacteria > Bacteroidota > Bacteroidia > J057 > J057 > JAAFHL01. The sequence continues at coordinate 11,401 of JAAFHL010000032.1, forward strand.
ATTTTACATAGATTCCCACAAAATGGTATTTAGCTTGATGCAATATTTTCAAATGGTCTTTGCGTAATATAGCATATTTGCTGCTGTTTTATGATTATACGCAGAAGGATTCGGTTTATTGGGCGGCGTAGATTTGGTTTTATCCACAGCAGGCGTATTTTGTGGCGTTGCAGCAGGTGTTGAACCTGCGGGAGCGACTTTATTAGGCAAATACGGATTTGGGATAGCAGCTGCCCGTTCACAAGTTCCCTCTTTAAACTGTAACTTAAACATTTTCAAGGAACTATCCGGATTGGCAACGGCATTTAGATAACCAGTAAATAAGCTATCATTGATATATAAGCGACCTATAACGTCTTTTTTGCGAAAAAAACTTAGGTCATATTTGGAAATTACCGTAAAAGCACTTGCCGCCCCTTTTCTTTGAGGCTTACACTCAATGTAAGCAATCATGGTAATGATTTTTTTGCCAGAATCGCCTTCCATTTCTGCAAAACGAGTATTTACATCATTAAGCTGACAAAATTTAGGGGCATCTTGCGCATAAATCGCCGTCCCTAAGAGGATAAAGAAAAAGAATAATAGTTTTCTCATTATTATTTTATTAAAGATTCAAGGGGTAAAAGTATAGTAACTAATTGATAATTCCTAATTTTATGCTTTCTATTTAGGAACATGTTTTGAAATAAAATACTTGCTTGTTGTAAATTTAGGGTACATATAAGAACTCAGAACTTTTTTGAAAGGATTGTCCAATCTCCAAAATTTATAAAACGGCGATAAAAACAACTAGTTCTATAAAAAAATTGCGTTTTATCCATAAAACAGGTTTTAACCCCTGCTTTGTAGATAAAACGCATAATTTTAACATATAATCCACAAAAGTTGCTAAACAAGCAAACAACTAAAATGATGGCACTCTTTTAATATAAGCTGAAGGAAACATTCTTTTCATTCTTTGGTCAATGTCGCCCACCGTAACTCGCCCATCTTTGTCTTCATCTAAGCCAATATTTTGTTTGTACGACTTAGATGGGTTTGCATATAACACATAACATGCTTCTTTATTTCTGGCTTTAGGATATAAAATGGCGAGATAAAAATCTGCAAGGCTTTGATAATCACCATATTTCTGACGGTACATATTCATATAACGATACACCCATTCTAACTGTTGCTCATGTGTCATTTTTCCTAATTTTTTGGTAGAAATGCCCATATCTTTTGCCGTTGCAGGCATAAATTGAATCAAACCCACTGCCCCACTGCCTCTAAAATTTTCGGCTGCAGCATTAAAACGAGATTCAGAATACATCACTGCCATCAACCATTCTGGCGGAACAGCTAATCTTTCGCTCACATTTCGTACTTTTTGCTCAAAAATAGACACATCAGTAACATAAATACTCGCTTTCTCCATTAAATATAACACATCATTTCCCCCAAAATTTGCTACTTTTTTCCAGGCACCATACCAAATCAAATTTGTAGCTAACATCAATGCCAAAACACCCGTTGCAAACTTCATGTTACGGGAAATATTGATTCCCGTTTGATGCAGCATAGGCGACTGATTTGTCCAGTTTTTCGTAGTAAAAGTTTCCAAAAAAAATGTTTTGATATTCATAAAATAAGCCGTTAAAGAAGTAAAAAACATATATAAGCTATAAAAATTAGCATAAAACTAAATATTTATGCAAATAAGCGGCTTATAAAACTAAAAAACAAATTTATTGAGAACTAATTAATAAAAATATTTGCAAAATCTTTTTTGATTGCTCATAAAAAACAGATATTCAAGGATTTGGAAAATACTTCAAAAAATGGCAGGAAACTACTAGAACCCATTTCGTTTCATATTTTATCCACCACGTTTTACATCTCCATACTTATACGAAAAAGTAGGGCAAAAGTCTATGATGTAAAAAAAATCCCTTGCTTTCGCAAGGGATTTTTCATCAAATCAACGATAAAATCGTTTATACATTTTCTGTATTATCTGTTTCAGGTGCAGTTTCGGGTGTTTCTACCACTTCTGCAGCGATTTCAGCCGCTTTTTCAGCTTCTTTTTTCGCTTCTCTTTCTGCTTTTTGAATGTCTTTTATTTCTTTGGTCAAAAGCGCAAGCAATTGTTGCTCCTCATCTATTTTGGCTTGGAATTGCGCACGAAGGGCATCGCCTGATTTACCTTTAGAAATATAAAGAATGTTGTTTTCGTAAGTTGCCAAAGACTCCTCTATCGCAGCCATACGCTTGCGAATACGGAAAATTTTGGTTTGTGTGGTATCACTTCCACCGCCATTATCATTTCCGTTGTTATAGTTGTTATTGCTATAATTATTTTGTCTTTCTCTGCGTGGTGGACGATTATCACCTGTATTTTTTCTGTCCCCGCCTTTTTCAGCGTTGTTCGCTCTGCCCATTTCACGCAAAGTATTGAAAAAACCATCTACTACTTCTTTGAATTCTACCCAAATAGAATCCTTGAATTTAATCGGCACACGTCCAATTTTTTGCCACTCTTTTTGCAATTCTTTCACGCCTTCTACTGCAACATCTCTATTTTCTGCCAAAGAAGCTACAAATTCTTGTACCTTAGCAATCAAATCTTTTTTTAATTGAAGATTTTTGGTCTCTTCGCCTTTTACTTCTTTGTAATGGTCTCTACGAGTTTCAAAGAAAGCATCGCAAGCTGAACGGAAACGCTCCCACAATTTGTTTGCATGTCTGTCTGGTGCAGGTCCTATCGTTCTCCACTCCTCTTGCAACTTCTTAATTTCAGCAGCTGCATTCTCCAATTTCGGGTCGTCTTTAATAGCCTCCGCTTTTTCGCACAAAGCACGCTTCAACTCCAGGTTTTGGCTGCGGGTTTCTTCCAATTTCTTGAAATATTCCGATTTATTGGTATAAAAAACATTGCCAATTTCACGGAAACGTTTCCACAAGTCACCATTTTTATCTGCAGGAGCTTTGCCAATTTTCTTCCATTCTTCTTGCAAAGCAAGAAAAGCAGCCGTAGCATCTTCCCACATTTTAGGACGCTCATGCAAAGTCGTAGAATAAGGTAACATTTTTTCCAAAATAGCCTCTTTCAAAGCTACATTTTCTTGCATACCTGTTTCTTGCGACTCAAAAAACTCACGGCGATGTGCGTAGAAGTTTTCTACTACATCTTTATATTCAGCATTGATACGGTCCATGTCCTCTCTTGGCACAAAACCTGTATCTCTAAATTGTCTTTGTAAATCGGTCAAAATTGCTGCACGCTCTTTCCATACGTCAGCATTTCCAGCATCTTCTTCTGATGGCAACATATTGCGTATTTTGGTAATAATTTCATTTTTTACCTCCAAATTACGTTTACGGTCATATTCAAGCAATTCCGCCTCTTGACCTCTTTTTTTGAAATAGGTATCAATCAAGCCTTTGTAAGCCTTGTCGAGTTCTTCTTTCGCATCTTTTGCCACAAAACGCAAGGTTTTCCATTCCTCTTGAATTTCCTTCATACGTTTTTGGTCTAAAATGCCAGAGTCCAACATGCCTTTCAATTGTTCTATCAATTCACGTTTGCGGCTTGTATTATCTTCCTCGCTTTTCTTTTGCGCTTCGCCTCTACGTTTATTAAAGCGACCGAATACGGAACTAAAACGTTCATTTTGTTCCAATAAAACTTTATCATCTTTGACGAACATGTCAAAACGCTCTTTGATGAGCTTAGAAAAGTCTATTGCTTGACGCAAAGTTAGGCTTTCAAAACCGTCATTTAGTTGCTCGAACAACAAGATAAGTTCTTGTGGTGTTGCGGTAGCAATGAGCTGCTCAGTCGTCCCTTGTTGAAAAGTTTCCTTGATGTCAGCAAGGACATCAGGAGTAGAAGGCGTTTCAGTTACTGTTTCCCCGATTTCAGATTGCGCCTCTTCTACAACACGCTCCTCTTGTGTTAATGCGGGTTTCTCGGTTAATGGAGTTTCTTGCGACAAAGAAGTGTCTTCTTGCGCATTTTCCTCCATAACGGGAGTTAGAGATTCTTGATTTTCTACTACTGTGTTTTCGTTGTTCTCCAACTCTCCGTTTGCTATTTGGTTTTCCATGCCCTACGTGAAAATGATTAATGAATTGATGGACGAATTAGTGGGCTAATTCGAGTGCGAAATAACACATTTTTTTTCAGAAAAGAAAAAATATTTATTTTTTGTAGGAGAAAGAATGTTTTTTTCTGTTTTTGGGGGCTAATAAGCAGGTCTTTTCTCATTCTTAGACAAAACATGGTATATTTGCAGTCCTTTATTTCTAAAAAATCAATGATATGACACGTAGAGATGCCATTAAAAATACCATACTAACAACGATAGGAGTTGTGTTTGTGCCTCGTTTGTTAGCCGAAAACAACTATTCGCCCTTGCTCAATCGAAGTGATTTTGGCAATGATTTTCTTTGGGGCGTGGCTACGGCAGCTTATCAAATCGAAGGTGCGCATGATGTAGATGGAAAAGGGAAGTCTATATGGGACACTTTTTCGCACCAAAAAGGAAAAATAGAAAGGAGCGAAAATGGAGATACAGCTTGCGATTTTTATCACAGTTATGCTTCCGATATTGCGCTCATCAAGGAAATGAACTTAAATGTAAATCGTTTTTCGATTTCTTGGTCTCGTATTTTCCCCGAGGGTATTGGCAAAAAAAATCAAGCAGGCATAGATTTTTACCACAAGGTGATAGACAAGTGCTTGGAATTGAACATACAACCTTGGATAACTTTGTATCACTGGGATTTGCCGCAAGTCTTGCAAGACAAAGGTGGTTGGACAAATCGGGACGTTATAACTTGGTTTTCGGAATTTGCGGATTTTTGTACCAAAGAATATGGCAGCAAAGTCAAAAATTGGATGGTGTTGAATGAACCTACCGCTTTTACAACCTTGGGTTATATGTTGGGAATGCACGCACCTGGCGAAAAAGGATTGAATAAACTGCTTGCTGCTGTGCATCATGCGGCAATGTGTCAGGCAGAAGGAGGCAGAATCATTCGCAAAAATGTGGAAAATGCCCATGTTGGTACTACCTTTTCGTGTTCACATATTGAGTCAAAAAATCAAAAACCTGCAAATATTGCTGCCGCAAAACGTTATGATGCCCTAGTCAATCGAATGTTTATAGAACCTGCACTTGGCTTGGGCTATCCCATGGCTGATTTTCCTGTCCTCAAAAAACTTTCTAAATACATGAAAAAAGGTGATGCAGAAAAATTGGCTTTTGACTTTGATTTTATTGGAATCCAAAACTATACACGCAGCATTGTGCAACATAGCCTCATTCCACCTGTACTGTGGGCAATGGAAGTTCCTGCCAAAAAACGTGACGTACCTTTTACGGACATGGGCTGGGAAGTATATCCCGAAGGCATTTATCATTTATTGAAAAAATTTGCGGCTTACAAGGGCATAAAAAAAATCATTGTTAGCGAAAACGGAGCTGCGTTTCCCGATAAAGTGGAAAATGGGGCTATACATGACAAAGAAAGAACCGAATTTTTCAAAAGTTATTTGACGCAAGTATTGCGTGCAAAAAAAGAGGGTGTACCTGTCATGGGGTATTTTGTATGGACTTTGATGGACAATTTTGAATGGTCTTTTGGCTATCGTCCCCGTTTTGGTTTGGTGTATGTAGATTTTGCTACGCAAAAAAGATACCTCAAAGATTCGGGATTATGGTTTAAAGACTTTTTGGCACACTAAGGGAATATTACGCGTGTAAAACCAAAAGACGGATAATTAGCACGATTTTTGTATTTTTTAGTGTAATATTTTGAATATTTTACACACTATATATCCAAAAGTTATACTTTTGCGTATATTATCGAACATTTGCTATCTTAGCAAATCATTATTCACTTATTCTGATTTAATTTTGAAACATAAAACATGAAAGCAAAAATTTGGATTTCTTCTTCCTTACTCGTAACGCTTTTTGGGTTTAGTGCATACAATATGCATATCTCTGAGGACAAAAACCAAATGATTATCAAGTATTTAATGAAAAACTTGAAGGATAATCATTACGAAGCGATTGACATTAACGACAATTTTTCACAGGAAGTGTATGACCTCTATCTTCGCCGTATAGATGGCGGAAAGCGTTTTCTTACCCAAACAGATTTGGAAAAGATGGATGCCTATAAGGGCAAACTTGATGATGAGTTGAATGAACTTAATTATGAGTTTTTTGATGTAACCGAAGAAATTTTGAATCGCCGTTATCAACAAACACAAGAGTTCTATAAGGAAATCCTTGCGCAGCCTTTCGATTTCACCGCAGCAGAAACGGTAGATATGAAGTTTGAAAAGATGGATTTTGCCAAAGACAAAGACGATTTAAAAGTGCGTTGGACAAAACTATTGAAGTATCAAACCATGACTCGTGTGGCTGATATGATTGAGGAACAAAAAAAGGCTGAAGAGAAGAAGGATACTTCGTATCATGCCAAAACTTTTGTAGAAATGGAAGCTGCGGCACGTAAAAAAGTCCTCAAAAGCAACGATGACTATTTTTCTCGTATTGCCAAATTCAAAATGGAAGACAGACGTTCTTTGTATTTGAATACGGTTACAGGGGTATATGACCCACACACAGGCTACTATCCACCCGATGACAAAGACGATTTTGATATTTCTATGTCTGGAAAATTGGAAGGAATTGGCGCAGTTTTGGAAGAAAAAGAGGGATATATCAAGGTAAAAGAAATCAATCCAGGCACAGCGTCTGCTCGTCAAGGCGAATTGAAAGCAGGAGATGTGATTTTAAAAGTAGCACAAGGTGCCGCAGAAGCGGTTGATATTGTGGATATGCCTTTGAGCGATGCCGTAAAATTGATTCGTGGCAAAAAAGGAACAGAAGTGCGCCTTACTGTTAAGAAAATAGATGGCACACAACGTGTTATTCCGATTGTGCGTGATATTGTTATCATTGATGAAACTTTTGCTAAGTCTTTGGTATTAGAAGATACAAAAACCAAGAAAAAAGTAGGTTTTGTTTTCCTTCCTCGTTTTTATGCAGATTTCCAAGACAGAAATGGTCGCCGTTGCTCAGAAGATGTGAAAAAAGAAATTGAGAAACTGAAAGCAGAAGGCATTCAAGGTATCATTTTGGATTTGCGCAACAATGGCGGCGGGTCTTTGCAAGATGTGGTAGATATGACAGGTTTGTTTATTGACAAAGGTCCTGTGGTACAAGTAAAAGGTCGTTTTGGTGAGCCAAATGTATTGGCAGATAAAAATTATTTTTATCCTGGTACACAATATGATGGTAAATTAGTGGTACTTATTAATAGTTATAGTGCTTCTGCATCAGAAATTTTGGCGGCGGCAATTCAAGACTATAAGCGTGGCGTAATTATCGGTAGTCCTTCTACCTTTGGAAAAGGAACCGTTCAACGTTTCTTCAACCTTGACGATTATTTGGCAGGACAAGGCGACATCAAACCTTTGGGACAGGTGAAATTGACTACGCAAAAATTCTATCGTATCAATGGCGGTGCAACACAGTTGAAAGGCGTAGTGCCTGATATTATTGTACCTGATAATTTTGCGTATATCGAAGTAGGCGAAAAAGAACAAGAACATTATATGCCTTGGGATGAAATCAAGCCTGTTCAATATGATTTGTGGAAAAACCTTCCAAATTATGAGCAACTTCGTCGCAATAGCAAAAAACGTATAGATGCAAATGCTACGTTCCAAATGGTAAATGAACATGCGAAACACCTGAAAGAGCAAGAAGACCGCATGAGTTATCCGCTTAGTTTGGAGGCATATCAATTGGAGCAAAAAGGCTTGAAAGAGAAATCTGATAAACTCGAAAAAGCCCTTGATGTAGAAATTACAGGCATGAAAACCATTACGCCAAAGGCTGATGAAAGTTATGTGGCTTCTGACACGTCTCGTACTCGCTCGCATGAAGATTGGAAAAAGAATATCCGTCAAGATATTTATATCTATGAGGCTATGCAGGTGATAAATGATATGAAATAATCGTTTTCATTTTATCCTAAAAACACAGATAAATTCAGTTTTATCTGTGTTTTTTTTATATTTGCACCCTATAAAGCAATGCCTCAAAACAGATTGCTCATATAAAAGGTTATCTAGCAAAACAATAACTCCAAAAACATGAAGTCATATCTTTCCATGATAAAATTTTCCCACACCATCTTTGCACTTCCTTTTGCATTGATAGGCACAATGTGGGGTTTCCATATTTTGCCCGAAGGTTTTAGTTGGGACAAATGGGATTTAGTACTAAAAGTTATCTTGTGTATGGTGTTTGCTCGCAGCGCAGCGATGGCGTTCAATCGCTACATTGACAGAGATATAGATGCACAAAATGAAAGGACGAAAATTAGGGAAATTCCCGCAGGGATTATTTCCGAAAAAAATGCCTTGTTTTTTATCATTTTCAACTGCGTTGCTTTTGTCATCACCACATGTTTTATCAATACTTTGTGTTTTTACCTTTCGCCTGTGGCATTATTGGTGGTGTTAGGTTACTCTTTGACCAAAAGATTTACGGCTTTGTGCCATCTTGTCTTAGGCTTAGGCTTATCACTTGCGCCAATCGGGGCATTTTTTGCCATCACAGGCAGTGCTGCCGATTCAAGTGCAGCCATCGTTTTGAGCTTTGCTGTTTTGTTTTGGACAGGCGGATTCGACATTATTTATGCCTTACAAGACGAGCAATTTGACAGAGAAAATCAACTTAATTCTATTCCTGCCAAAGTAGGAAAAGAACGTGCTTTAATGATTTCCAACCTTTTACATGTTTTGACGGCTGCCTTAATTCTCACCTTCGGCTATCTTATACAAGGCGGTTTGCTCTTTTGGGTAGGTGCAGG
>JAAFHL010000319.1 GCA_013298365.1 Bacteroidota bacterium
CATACTTTGATTCCAGGCTTGCGCATAGACTGTTGATGTGCTTGTTGCATTGTATAATAATGGCGAACCAAAACCTAAGAAATTTCCCCCTGTAGCGGCTGTAAACCATAAAATTTGGCTACCACTACTTGTATTTCCTGTCAAATTGATATTCCCTTGGCAGGTTGTAATATTATTTACCGTAGGTGCAGCAGGTGGAGTCAAATACTCGATTTTGATGGTGTCAAGGGTTGTACCTGTATTGCTACCGCTTGTAATCGTAACCGTTACAATATAGGTGAAAATACCCGCAACCGCTGAGGTAACGGTTCTAGTTTGTGTCGCAGCTCCGCCCATACTCCAAGCGTAAGTAGCCCCAGGATTGCCTGCATCAAGTGTAACAGAAGTGCCTACACACACAGCTTTGTCTCGCCCTAAATCAACAGAGGGAGCCATTACTTTTGAGACTTTCGTAGGAGTAGGCATTTTGGCAAAAGCAGAAACGCATACAGTTAATAACAAGCAGTTTAGCAAAAACTGATAAATCGTTCGATTCATAATGATTAAGTATTTATTCTTGAATGTATAGGATAGCTTTGACAGGTAAAGAAAAGCTCCTTATATACTAACGTGCCATCTCGGAAAATGGCTGCTAATATACGTATAAATAGGATAGATAGAAAAATCTATTATTCGTATTTTTTCGTTGCTTTTTATTTATGTGTTTTTGTATATATATGAAAGCCACGAGCAAAAATCAATCCATATTTATATATTATGCTTACAATAATGATGCAATAGTAGCTGTTTTTTAGGAAAAAAGCAAAGGTTTTTTTCCGAAAAGAGCAACTAAATATCACTTATTCAATAACAAAGGGTAAGAATTTACCAAGAATATATGCCTATAATAAAGCAAATAGCCGTTCATTTGTACAGAAGCATATAGCAATAAAGGGTAATATTTTTTTTAATAAATATCTTGCTGTAAAGAAAAAAGTGCTAAAAAAGTAAGCATTTATCGCTGGCTTTTTACTTTTTGAACGGTTGGATATTGAACGTAGTGAAAATATCCAACCTTCAAAACAGTAAAAAGCCCAGAAAATAGGCAATCTGCCCATTTTGCATGAAAAACGAATCGTTTCCATTCTGCTTTTTTACCGTTTTGAAGGTTTGTGTTCCGCTTTGCTACACACAAACCGTTCAAAAGGTAAAAAAGCCCTTAAATCAGCACTTTTTTCTTTACAGTAGGATAAATTTCTAAATTGTTTTCTGTCAAACGAATCTGTGAGAACCTAAATTTTATTTAAACCATTTCACAAAACCCCACAAAATAGGAAATATTTCCATCATAAATGAAACCCCTGCATGAACTAATACGCCACCCATGATGCTACGTGTCCTAAATGCCAAAACTCCCAAGACATAACCTGCAATAATTGCCCCAATTGTTTCGCCCATAGGTTTTTGAAAATGTAGAAACACATAGACTGCTACCATGGGCAAAATAGCATGTCTGCCCAATAGACGAGTAAAACCAATCACCATTAAGCCCCGAAAAAACACCTCTGTCCAAAGATAAAAACTTGCATAGAAGCCTTCAAATAACCAAAAACCTAACTGCGGATTCACAACGGTCATACTTTCTATACGGCTCGGTTTCATAATCGGGTAGTAGCCTACAAAAGCGTTGCCCATAAAACATGCGATACAAACGCCTACCGCCATAATTGCCAACAAATAAGCATATGGTTTCCAATCAAAGCCTTGAAAGGTAAGCCCCCAGAAATGACTTTTTTCTTTTTCATACAGAAAATATAGTAACATTAAACCTAAACCATCATATATATATACTCGTCCAACCATCAAGGTTCTAAACAGCCAAAAATAATCGCTGCTGCCCTTCGCATAATCTTGTAAAGGCAAAGTATGAAACCAACTGCCTGTAACTAAGGCTCTTATGAGTAATAAAACAACTACTTTTACCCAAAATTCTTCTTTGTACCAAAAACTTGTGTCTTTGTAAAAATAGGAATATAAACCTACACAAAAGAAAAAGGGAAGCGCATAAAATAAAAAGCTAACCCCAATTGCCCAGTAACTATGTTGTTCATAAGCAAGTTCCCAAAGATAACTATTGAAGCCTAAACCGTAATTTAGCGCAATGGAAATCCCCAAAAAAAGTAAAACAATGCCATAATATGCGGCATGAGCGTCTTCTTGAATATGGGATTTGAGGAGATGATATATTTTTTGCATACAAATGGTTGTTGATGATAAAAGTAGCACAAAGTTAGCGTAAAAAATGCGGAACTGTTTAAGTATCTTGCAGAATATTACAAATTAAGTAGTAATAAGGAATAATGTAAGAAGCTATTTTGGGGTTCACGAAAAGATACAAAGGCTTGATTCTTTGCGGCTTTGCGCCTTATTTTCTTTGCGTGAATTAGCATAATTTATGATTGCTTGGTACTTATTTCAAGTCTGCTCGAAAATTCGCTAAGAATAAGCGCAGCTATTTTATTAAAAACCTGTAATATATCCCCCTAAAATTGTACCTTTGCCGCCAATATTTTCGACAAAAATCTACCTATTTCTGCGAAGGTATTTGATGCTATTCATCTTAATACTATATATAAACCATATTCAATATGCGCAATTCTTGGGTTAAATATGACACTTATACTGATTTTCCTTTAGAAAATCTTCCTTTTGGTATTTTCAAAACCGCAATGCTTAGTCATCGTGTAGGCGTAGCTTTGGGCGAATATGTCATTGATATGCAAGCACTTGCAGCTACAGGTTTGATGAATGATTTGGCAATAGACCTTGCTGTTTTTTCGCAAAACTATCTCAATCCTTTGATGGCTTTGGGTAAAAAGGCTACCCAAAAAATAAGAACATTTTTGCAAACGGCTTTTGCGGAGGGAAATGATAGTCTTTTGCCATACAAAGACAGCGTTTTGTTGTTGCAAAGTGAAGTAGAAATGTGTTTGCCCGTCTATATTCGAGATTATACCGATTTTTATTCGAGCGAAGAACATGCAACAAATGTGGGCATTATGTTTAGGGGAAAGGAAAATGCCTTGATGCCAAACTGGAAACATTTGCCTGTAGGGTATCATGGACGGGCTTCTTCGATTGTGGTGTCTGGCGTGAATTTGCATCGTCCAAAAGGGCAGACCCGTCCTGACGACAATTTGCCGCCTGTTTTTGGCTTTTCAAAACAAGTAGATTTTGAATTAGAAATGGGCTTTTTGATTGGAAAAGAAACAAATTTGGGTGAAACAGTTAGTACTGAACATGCAGAAGACTATATTTTTGGCATGGTTTTGTTCAATGATTGGTCGGCAAGGGACATTCAAAAATGGGAGTATGTCCCATTAGGACCTTTTTTGGGCAAAAATTTTGGCTCATCTATCTCGGCATGGGTGGTAACGATGGACGCACTTGAGCCATTTCGTGTAGCTGGACCAGTACAAAATCCCGAAGTTTTGCCGTATTTGCAATATGAAGGCAACAAAAATTATGACATTCATTTAGAAGTTCTCATCGAACCCGAAAATGCAAGCCAAACTACACAAGTAAGCCATTCTAATCACAAATATTTGTATTGGAACATGGCTCAACAATTGGCGCATCACACCATCAATGGCTGTAACCTTAATGTAGGCGATATGATGGCTTCTGGAACGATTAGTGGACCTACACCCGACTCGTATGGTTCTATGTTAGAAATTGCATGGAAAGGCACAAAACCTGTGCAAATGGCAAATGGTACAGAGCGGAAATTTATTTTAGACGGTGATACGGTGATTATCAAGGGTTTTTGCGAAAAAGAGGGGTTACGTATTGGCTTTGGCGAAGTGAAAACCAAAATTTTACCTGCATTGTAGGGTTATACTTTAAACAGGATAAATATCCCTTGATTTACAGCCCATGCCTTAAGGTATGGGCTGTAAATCAAGGGGTTGCATACTTAGTATGCGGAAAATTTGTTCCATTCGGCAGTATAATAAGCCCCAAAATTGAAATCAGACATTTTACCCAAAATAAAACAGTTGACCCCTACAAAATGGTATTCTCAACTTAGGAATATGTATGAAATAATATCCCACTTTTGAGTACTACCTTAGTGTTTCTTAGTGACTTAGTGGTTAAAAACAGGAACTTAATCTATGCACATTCCTTATATTAACTATCCTATCTTTTGTTATCTCTCAAAACCTGTATTTCCCAACCCCTTGCAGGCAGGTGAATTGAGCCAGATATAGCCGCCATTTTTGCGCCTGTAACAGAAGATAAGGTGTTAGTTTTGCCTGTCAAAGTTCGCAATCCCAAGAAAGCAAAAATGATAGATTCCTTAAAATCAACGACTTCATCTGAAATGCTTGTATCTATAGATATATCCATTTTTTCTAGGAAAAAAGCCAATCTTTCCATCAAAAATGTGTTGTGTCTGCCGCCGCCTGTAACCACTAATTTTTCCCCTTGTGCTTGCAACTTCCCACTTGCCCTTGCGATTTGAAAGGCAATATGTTCTGTATAAGTGCGCATCACATCAGGCATGGCAAAATCATATTTATGAAGCAAAGGATTGAGATTTTCTGCCACCCACTCCCAGCCTAAAGACTTTGGCGGCGACTGACGATAATACGAAAGTCCATTTAAGTCAGCAAAAAAAGCCTCATATAATGTACCATTTTTTGCAATTTCACCTCCTTTGTCATATTCCAAATTTGCATCATATTTGTTTGCCCATTCATTCAACACAATATTGCACGCACAGACATCAAAGGCAATAGGTTTTGTATCATTTATCTTGTTATAGGTCATGTTTGCAAAGCCGCCCATGTTTAAAAAGAAGCGTTGTTCTGGAAATAAATACTTTTCGCCAATTGGCACAAGGGGCGCACCTTGCCCGCCCAAAGCAATGTCCTTATTCCTGAAATTACAAATAAGAGGGCAGTCCAAATACGTTACAAGTGTTTCTCCATCAGCAATTTGTGCGGTAAAATTGGCATCAGGTTGATGGAAAATAGTTTGCCCATGTACAGCAACAAAATCAGGATTTAGTTGATATTTTTGGATAAAAGCGGCAATATGTTTGCCCAAATAATGCGCAAAATATACATGCGTTTTTGCATAGATTTCTGCACTTTGATGTGGCAATTTTAATAACCTATCTTTCCATAAAGGTTCAATCGCTACAGCTTCTGTTGCCACAAGTTTGAAGATATAGGTATCATTTTCGCCTATTTCAAAAAGGCAAGCCGCAAGGTCTATTGCATCAAGCGAAGTGCCTGTCATTACGCCAATTCCTAACATAGTTGATGATATATGATTTGAGCGCAAAGGTACAGGTTTTTTATGGGTATTGTGTGTAGAATGGCATAAGTACAAAAAAAAACAGACATTACCCCTAATGTCTGTTCTATTTCTGTTATCGTAAAATCATGACTCACGCCCCAAAAGTTACGAGAACAAAAATGATGAGAAACTCTATTATCACTTATAATGTTACAAAATTAATAATTTAATTTGGTAATTGTACTATTTTTTCACTACCAAATTATGTAGTATATTTTTTATTCAAAATGTATCACTACTCTTTACAAAATAACGCTTTATCTGTATAATAGATATTTCTATTCGCTATTATTTTGTATTAAGGAATATATATATATTGAATTTAATGAATATTTCTTTAAAAATAGATATTTTATTTTAAGATAAGCTAGGAGTTAATTATTTGATAATCAAATTTTTATATTTAAATTTATATATAAGTAAAAACGAAATAATGTAGTTTTTACACAAAGTGATGTAGCTCTTTACGTGATAAAAAAGATTCATATTATCTGCTAAAAATCATTTTTCTTGCAATTTTATTTA
>JAAFHL010000320.1 GCA_013298365.1 Bacteroidota bacterium
TACGTTTTTATGAGAAAGCCATGAGTAAATGGGGCTATAATACAGCAATAAAATTATTTTTTTGTAGGGATTTAGTGCCTAAACCCCTACAAAAACGGAATAATGAGAAGATTTTACTTGTTCAAAGTATATCTACTTTCAGCTTTTTACGGAAATTTTTTCTGCAAAAAACGGAAAAACTTCAACATTTATGCTTTCCTAATTTGAATAATACCCACCCAGTGCATCACTTTCATAATCGGATATATAGGGTCAAGTTCCCACCATTTTGCCGCAAAATTGGGGCTATTCGGGTGTTTATGATGGTTATTTTGAAACAATTCGCCTAACATCAAAAAGTCAAATACCAAAGTATTTTTAGATTTATCTTGATTGTCAAAGTTTTGATACCCATATTTATGCCCACACCAATTTACGATTGCGCCATGAATAGGACCCATCAAAAAATGAATGGGCAAGAGTAAATACACCCACCAAGCCGTTGCAAAAAAGTAATAAAATGTTACATATCCTGCACTCCATAAAATACGAGAAATCCAAGAATCCGCAATTTTATCCATAAAATTCCATGCAGGATAGTTGCCCAAAAATTTGGAAGAAACATCTAATGTATTATTTTTAACTTTCATATA
This sequence comes from Bacteroidota bacterium, assembly GCA_013298365.1. Lineage (GTDB taxonomy): Bacteria > Bacteroidota > Bacteroidia > J057 > J057 > JAAFHL01. Next base: position 633 of record JAAFHL010000320.1, read on the forward strand.
CACCTCTTTTGTGTGCATCATCATGGTAAATACATCTTTGAAAAAATTCGGCGAATGTGGGTCTTGCTCTGTATCTGAATAGGCATGGTGCATACGATGCAAAATCGCATACGCACGAGGCACAAGATACGAAGATCCTTGCGAAATATAAGTTACTAAATAAAAGAAACGCTCCCATAATTTGTTCATAGTAAACATCTTGTGAGAAGAGTAACGATGATTGAAAAAGGTCTGTGAGAACAAAGACCCAAACCAATGAACTAAAAAGAAAATGAGAATTGCCATTGTAAATGATTTATATATATAAATTTAAGAAAAGATATTGTTAAATATTTTTTATCAGGGCTTAGGAAAGAGTAAAAAATAAGTTATCAAGCTTCTCTATCTCTGTAAAAATCCAGAAAACGGATACTTAAACACGTAGCTTTTCTGGATTTTTGTAGAATCGTTATTTTATTTTTCACTCGTAATTTAGTACCTAATCAACGATAAACAACAAATAATATGAAAAGTTATCCTGTCCACAATAGATATGTTAAAAGACGTATCAAAGGTAAACAGAAAAAAATAATGCTTGCAATAATTTTTTGCGTATTTTTGTGGAAAATATCAATATTATGAGTGTCAATTATCTATATAGCCCTGACGGGATTTTGGAATATGCCGTAGTGCCTATCGAAGTATGGGACATGGTAAAGATGTATATCCCTCAAAATGTGTTAGATACAGCAGCAATTCCTTCTAACAGCAGCTTTGAGCCTAATGATTATTTTGGAATGCTCGCTCATTTAAACTTAGATGTTGAGCAAGAACTTACTAACATGAGAAGTGAATGGGCAACAAGCAATATCTAATAGACACCAATATTATTATTTATTTTTTGGATAAAAAAATTCCTGATATGTATCAGGAAAAGGTAGCTGCGATTTTTCGCAATTCTTTTAATATTTCTACCATTACCAAAATAGAAGTGCTGGGTTGGCACAAAATCCCAAGTGCAGAAAAGCAAAAACTCAATCGTTTTATGGCAAATGCACAGGTTTTTTATGTAGATGAAGCCGTAGAAGAAGAAAGCATTTCCCTCAAACAATCTCAAAAAATGACAAGTCCTGATGCCATCATTGCTGCAACTGCCGCTTTGAATGACCTTATTTTGCTTACCCGAAATGTGAAAGACTTTAAAAAAGTAGCAGGATTGAAGGTTTTTAATCCTTTTGAAATGTTTGATATTCACTAAATTTCGAAAATGTACGAAATATCTGCCCTCCTCCGCAAAGAATTATTGCTGGAATGGAAACAAAAATATGCGTTAAATGGCTTGCTACTTTATGTGGCAAGTATGGTTATTGTCGTTATTTTGGCTTTTTTGGACAAAACACAAACGGTTGCCTTGTCGAGCAAGTCATGGTGTATTATTTTTTGGTTGATACAACTTTTTGTGGCAGTAAATGCTGTAGCCAAGAGTTTTATGGGCGAAAGCGAAGGACAAATGATGTATATGTATGGGCTTGTGAGTCCTGCAAGCCTCATTATCGCCAAAACCATTTATAATTTTTTGTTATTATGTTTTACAGGTTTGATTTCTTTTTTTCTATATAACTTAATGACAAAAGTAGAAATTGGGAATTTACCTTTGTTTTTTGCGGCATTATTTACGGGCGCACTTGCTTTTGCGGCAAATCTCACCTTGGTAAGTGCTATCGCTTCCAAAGCCGAAAACAAAAACACTTTATTAGCCGTTTTGGGATTTCCCCTTACCGTTCCGATTCTGCTCACGCTCACACGCCTCACCGAGCAAACCCTCACAGGTGTAGGTTTTCCCGAAATGAGTTCCCGATTTTATGTATTATGGGGGATTTCAGGGGTTTTGATAGCGATTTCTGTCATTTTATTTCCCTTTATTTGGAAAGAATAATAGGGCTTTTTTCAGTCAATAAATACGTACCAAAAACATGTTGAATCAATTAATCACACTTATCTCCCAACATACAAAGCTCAGTGAAATAGACATCGTCCTTTGTTCAAGGTATTTTGAACCCCTACACTCTACCAAAAACACTTTGTTAGCAGCACAAGGAAAAGTACCTGAATATCTCTATTTTATCGCAACAGGTTTTATGCGGCTATTTTATGTTGATGAAAATGGGGAAGAAAATACTACTTTTATTGGCACACAAAATAGTTTTATTACCGCTTTTTTACCTTTTATTCATCAAATTCCCTCAAACGAAAATATCGCATGTATCACAGATTGTGAAATATTGCGTATTTCCAATGCAAATTTGAAAACACTCATAGAACAAAGCGAACATTTTAAGCAATTTAGCCTCATTATTTTTGAACAAGCCATGCACATAACTACGATACGAGCAAACGACCTTGCGACACTTAATGCAGAGCAACGCTACAAAAAACTCATCAGCCAACAACCTGCCTTTATTCAACATGTTCCTATTCAATACATTGCCTCTTATTTGGGCATGAAACCCGAAAGTTTGAGCAGAATCCGAAGACAAATAATTTCCTAACAAATGTTAGATAGACTTATCTCACAAGCAACTACTTTTGCGGTATAATTTATTCGCAAAATATGGAAGCAATCAAACAAATTTTACTTAGTCTGCCGCAAGGCATCGTTTCAGGCATTATGCTTAATGGCACAGTCATTTTGTTAGCCTATTTTTTTATCTGGCAAAAATACAAAGAAAGACTCAAAAATTGGCGCATACAGCTCAAAGAAAGGGTTAATAATGAGCAGATTAAAAGAGAATTAAAAAATTCCCTTTATAGCCTTTTGGTCGGTTCATTATTCAGTGGCATTGTGATTTACTTAAGTACAAAAGGTTATACCAAAATTTATACAGATTTTTCTGCACATCACCCTATTTGGGCAATAAGCAGTTTTTTCATGATGCTTTTGATTGATGATACTTGGTTTTATTGGTGTCATCGTTTGCTGCATCACCCCAAAATTTATCGCTATATACACTTAGAGCATCACAAAAGCATAGATGTAAATCCCTTTACTTCTATGTCTTTTCACTTTCTTGAACCTTTTTTGCTCACTATTTGGATTATTCCGATGGCTTATTTTTTTCCTATCTATGCCCCCGCCTTAATGTTCACGCAAATTTGGGGTTTGTTAGACAATGTAAAAGCACATTTGGGATATGAGTTTTATCCTGCTTGGTTTCACAAAAGTTGGCTTGGTTTCCTGACTTCAAGCACACATCACAACATGCACCACAGCAAATTCAATGGCAATTATGGTGTTCATTTTCGGATATGGGACAAACTTATGGGGACAGAATTTAAGGACTATGAAGCTGAATATGACAAAATACAAATGCGGAAAAAAGGAGAAAAATAGCTTTTGTGTAAGTTCTACATAAAAAGCAAAATATTTTTTGTCGTTTTATAGGCTGAAACCTTTACACGCATATTCCTCCTCATGCCTTTGCTTGTAACTTATTGCACAACATCAAGAATTTATCCAATTTGAAGTATAAATAAAAATATAATTTCCACAAAGCCACAAAGTTTTGCCCTGTCCATCAAAAATGTAAGAAAAGTATGTATATTTGCCTCCTCAAATCGAAAAATGCGCATGGCAAATAATACAGATTTAGCATATTTTATTGCAGAAAAAGGCAAAAAAGTCCAACTTTTGATAAATGAGTTGGAAAAAGTGGTGGTAGGGCAGCACAAAATGGTCAATCGTTTGTTGATAGGCTTGTTTACCAATGGACATATTTTGTTGGAAGGTGTGCCAGGTTTGGCAAAAACATTGACGGTCAGCACCTTGGCAAAAGCCCTGCAATTAGATTTTAAAAGAATCCAATTTACGCCCGACTTATTGCCTGCCGATTTGATAGGAACGCTTATTTACAATCAGCAACAGGCTCGTTTTGAGGTGAAAAAAGGACCTATTTTTGCCAATATTGTGCTTGCCGATGAAATCAATCGTTCGCCCGCCAAAGTTCAAAGTGCTTTATTGGAGGCGATGCAAGAAAAACAAGTAACAATTGGCGAAACAACTTATCCTTTGGACAAGCCTTTTTTGGTGCTTGCTACGCAAAATCCCATAGACCAAGAAGGAACATATCCTTTGCCCGAGGCGCAAGTGGACCGTTTTATGATGAAAGTAACGGTTACTTATCCTACAAAGGCGGAAGAAAAGCAGATTATGCGCCGTATGGCTACTACGGAATTTAGTGCGCCCTTAAAGCCTATTTTCACTAAAACAGATATATTTGAAATTCGGGACATTATTGACCATATTCAAGTCTCAGAAAAAATTGAAGATTATATCATAGACATTGTCATGGCAACTCGCACGCCCGAACAATATGGTCTGCCTAAGTTGCGAGAATATATTGAGTTTGGGGTTTCGCCTCGTGCCAGTCTCGCCTTGAATTTGGGCGCAAAAGCCTTGGCATTTTTGCAAGGACGCACCTATGTTTTGCCCGAAGACGTGAAATCTATTGCCTCTGATGTGCTGAATCATCGCCTTATTCTTTCGTATGAAGCAGAAGCAGACGAGATAGCAACGGAGCGAATTATTGAGGAGATTTTGGCAAGTGTGAAAATTTAAGTTTATTAGCAGAATTGCAATCCAATAATATATGACACAAAAAACGGTACTTTACGACATTCACCAAGCACTTGGGGCAAAAGTTATCCCCTTTGCAGGCTTCGAAATGCCTGTTCGCTACTCTGGCGACAAGGCTGAACATATGGCGGTACGTCAAACCGCAGGGATTTTTGATGTTTCGCATATGGGCGAATTTATTATTCGTGGATCCAAAGCCCTCGAACTCATTCAAAAAGTTACTTCAAACGATGCCTCTGTTTTGCATCATGGCAAAGCACAATATTCTTGTTTCCCCAATTTTACAGGCGGAATTGTAGATGATTGTATCGTATATTATATTCGTGATAATGAATATATGATTGTGGTAAATGCCTCAAATATTGAGAAAGACTGGAATTGGATTGTAGAAACAAACAAAAGTGTGGGTGCAGAAATGCTCAATATTTCTGATGAAACGGCTTTGATTGCGGTTTCGGGTCCTAATGCAGAAGCAATTTGCCAAAAATTGACAGACATAGATTTGTCAAAATTGGGTACGTATTTTTTCCAAAAAGGCGTTTATAATGGTGCGGAAAAATCGTTGGTAGCTACCACAGGTTACACAGGCGAAAGAACTTTTGAAATCTTTTTGTACAAA
>JAAFHL010000321.1 GCA_013298365.1 Bacteroidota bacterium
ATAATATTATGGCAAAGAGTGGGCGAAGGCGGGCAAATCGCATCAGTAATTTGCAAGCAAATTTGCTGTACGCCTGGATTTGTCCAAGAAAGAGTGTAAGGTCCTGAACCCGAACCTGACAACATCACCGCAGGAATAAAGTTCCAGTTAAATTGCGAATTTGCAGGGGCAAAACCCGTAAATACTACTTGATTTACATCAAGTACACATATACTATCGGGATAAGCAAAGGAAGGGATAGGTGGCTCACTTACAAATACTTGAACGTTTGTAACTAAAGAAGGACAGCCATTTTCTATCACCACCAAAGAAAGGTCTTTTATTCCCCCTTGCTGCCAATTTACAGCATGAGGTCCTTGTGAAAAGCCGCCAGGCAAGGCATTTCCGCCGTCAAAATCCCAATTATAAAGGGCATTTGCGGAAGCTGTTCCGATATAATCAATGACCGAACTATCACTGATACAGATAGGAGAACTTGCCACAAAATCGGAAGTTGGTGTAGGAAAGACGCTTATCGCTTGTGTATAAGGCAACGAAGCACAGCCCAAAGGGTCAGAAATCTGTAAAGTTACATTTTTCACACCTGGCGTATTCCAAGTAATCGTATGTGGACCAACGCCCACACCTGGCACAGCCACCCCTCCATCAAAATTCCAGGTATAACTAAGCGTTCCACTTGTTGTGCCTGTATAAGTAAGTGCTACACTGTTCCCAATACACACAGCAGGCGGCATTGCAAAACTGGTATTAAGCGGCTGCAAAATGGTTACATCATGAGAAACCGTATCCATGCCCATACAAGTTCCTACCGTATCTATCGCAACAAGTGTAATCGTATAAGTACCTGGAACTGCATACAAATGAGATGGGCTTGATGTATATGCCAAAGGGCTACCATCTCCAAAATCCCATATATAATACGTAGTAGGTGTATTTGTGGAATTATTTTGATAATAAAATTCAAAACTGCCACAAAAAGTATCGGTTGGCACTAAGATAGAGTCAGTAGTAACAAAAGCAGCAGTTGTACCTGCAAAGCCAAAAGCTATTTTGAAAACCGATAAATTCCAACCACTGTTGATGGAAGGAGAAAAAGCACCTGGTGTTATCGGAAAGTCGCCACTTGAACAAACGGCTTCGTAAACGACACCATTTTTATCAAAACGAGATGTACCACCATCTACATGCTCCCACGAAGTTGCGCCGCCCCAATAGGTCGCATATAAGAGCGAAGTAGCACCTGGAGTTAGAACGGCAAGATAAAAGTCATCACCTCCTGTTATACTTTGAATCGCATTTGCGTCCACAGGCAAGCCTGTTGTTTCTCCCCAACCACAGACATATATATTTTCGCAGACATCTACCAAAAAAGCGGTGGGCGACATAGAAGCACTTGCTACGTGGGTAGAAAACAGGTAATTTGTAAGGTTATTGTCTAATTTTGCAACAAACAATGAACCTCCAGGCATAGAATAGGTCGTACCATTAATTGGAAAAACAGCATCTGTTTGCCCCAATACAAAGACCTCATTTGCCGCATTTAACTCTAAAAAGAAACACATATCTGTACCCGCAGTACCAATATATGTGCCAGCCAATAGGTTTGCACCGTTTGCATCTAATTTGGCAATGAAACCATCTCTACCACCTTGTGAAGCCGTAAATAAACTTCCCGCAGTTGTGGGAAAGGTAGCCCCTTCTGTTCCACCCGAAACATAAACAAGATAGGTATTATCCACTTTTATGCCAAATGCAGCATCTTCGTCATTTGTCCCCAAATAGGTAGCCCAGGTCATAGTAGCTAAATTGGGAGTCATTTTAAAAATTACCCCATCTTGCCCACCATTTGCGGTATTGTCATAAGCACCTGGTGTAACAGGAAAATCAGCAGAACTCGCACAACCTGCCACATAAATATTATTTAAGTCATCAACGATTACCTCACCCCGAGAAGCATCTCCATAATTTGGGGCAAGTGTTGTATTTCGCCCGTCATCACCTGTGCCACCCACAAAAGTAGCCGCTATCATCGTACCCGTAAGACCGAATTTAGCCAAAAAAAAGTCAGAAGCTCCCCCTAATGTATTATCGAAAGCACCTGCTGTGGCGGGAAAATCGCTTGAACCTGTGCTTCCCATCACTATCAAATCCCCCGCATTATCTACAATCATACTATGTGGTGCATCAAAACCGCCTGCGCCACCGAGATAGGTAGAAAAAATGGCGGTAGTACCTGTGGGGTTAAATTTGGTGATGCCCGCATCTGTTCCACCCCCTTGAAACGTATTTTGAAATGCGCCTACTGTAACAGGATAGCCTGCACCAAACACATTTCCGCCACCATACGCATTTCCTGCGGCATCATACGTGGCAGTAAAACCAAAATTGCTTGCGGTAGAACCTGTTGGGGTAGAAAAAATGAGCGTAGGGTCTATAATGAGTTGTTGTGTTTTATCATAACCATTTGGGAAAGCAAAAGAAACCTTATTTCCTGTCAAAACATAATGACACGAAACAGCTACTTTTTGACCTTTAATGAGTTGATAAGCAACGGGTTTTAATTCTTTTACCTCATTTATACTATTCTTAATATGCAAATTCCCATTTTCTATTTCTACACTTGTCTGCCCTTGATATTGCAACTGAATGACATTTGGGTCTTGCCCTGCTGCCACTTCAAAATCGTATTTTGCATAACCCTCTTTGGCATAAAAGTGCATATCAATGCCATTATACAAGCCTTGATAACGCACTTCTTCATATATCTTCACATGTTCTGCCCATTTCGACTTATCATTTCCGATATAATAATTATGATATTCGGGATAGGCTTTTACAGGTAAAAGGGTAGGATTTGCATTTGCCCCGACAAAAGAAACTTGGTAGGCATGACCTCTATAAGCACTTGGCGTTCCATGTTCCTCCCCATGTTCGCCATGTTCATTATGTTTGTGGGCATTTTGCCAAACCGTAATTTCCCAAAAAGAATAGGTAAGTTTGTTTTTCTCTAAAAAAATATCGCCCACATCTAACTTCATGCGATATTTTACATTTTGATGCCATTGTCCTTTGTTTTCAATAAAACGAAGTTTGTCTTCTGCTTTAAGCATAAAAAAAGACAATAACAGCAAAAATAGCAAGCCATAAGATTTACAATAATTCATTTTCATATTAATTTAATGATTTCAAAAAAGAATATTTATGGGTGGAAAATTAGCTTATTTTAGCTACTTTTTTCATTTTTTTTTCCTAAATGTGATAAAAAGAAGCGTGAATGGTTATTTTTCCAGTATTAAATAATAAAAGGCAAAACGAAGCCTCATGCTCAGTTTTGCCCTGAATGATTCCAAAGTTTGATAACGACATTGCCCCCTGAACCCTGTCAGGGTTAAACCCTGACAGGGTGGAAAGAACTTCATTATTTAATACATGTCCATTCCGCCACCTTGTGGCATATTTTTCATATTTTTAGATTTCTTAAAAATAGAAGCATCTGGTTTTCCAAACATAAATTGCAAACTTACTTTGAAATAACGTGCATCTCTACGGCGCATCAACTCCTGATAGTACGTAGGTTGATCATATACAATAATCATTTGACGGGTATTAAACATGTCATTTAGCGACAAAGTAAGCGAAGCGATTTTTGACAATTCGGCTTTGAATGCAAAATCAGCAAAAGGAACGGCTTTTCTATAGCCTTGTGGCATAATTTGGCGAGACTCATAATTCCCCATCAACTGCGTAGAAAACTTGATAAATGGCTTGCCATGTAACTTAATCGAAGCACCATCGGGCAGTTTATAGTTCACAATTAACTTACCATTTGCTGCCCAACCTTGTCGGTTGAAATCATCTGTAACCACACGCAAATTAAAAATATTTGCATTTGCTGTCAATTCCCAGCTTTTGCCGATATTGGTTTTGTAGGTATTGTCAAAACCATAACGATGCACAATGTTGCCGTTTGTAAACGTATTTATCAAAACCGTTGAGTCATAGCTTGATGCGTAAGCAATGTTCACAATCGGATTTTCTTCTAAACGATAATATACAGAACTCAAAATGTTGCTATTTCCAAATATCTTGCTATAATTTAATTCAAAAGTATTGATAAATTCGGGCTGCAATTGCGGATTTCCTTGACGCACATTTTGTCTATCTGCCATAAAAATCACAGGCATAATCTGCATAAAGCCTGGACGATTGATTTTGCGGGTTGCATTCAACTGCAATTCGCCATTTTCACCCACTTTTTTGGAAAGATAAACAGCAGGAAACAAAGCCTTCCATATGTCAGTCGTTCCTTTGGGAAAACTATAGCCAAATGTAGTGTTGTCAAAATTATTTGTACCTTCAAAGGTTGTTTGCTCATAGCGAAGTCCCGCCTGATAACCATACGTTTTCCATCTGCCTGCATAATTAAAATAAGCAGCATAAATTTGGTTTTTGGTCGTTATATCTTGCGAAACACCTGGTAATAAGACTTCTACGGTATCAAAAATGGCGGTTAATGCCATAGTTTGATGCTGATTTTCAATAAATGCCTTTGCACCAAATTCAATTTTTGCATTTTCACTCACAGGATTCACAAAGTCTGTTTGAAAGGTGATTTGATTGCCTTTGCTGCCCCCATCTATATTTTGTCTTTCGGGGGTAGGAGAAACAAGTATGCCATTTGCATCATAATTCAAAGTTGTCCAATCTGCTTTGTTATCTCTGTTTCCAAAACTATAAATCGCATCAGTTGTCCATTCTTTGCCCTTCTTAGGGAAGGCTTTTTTCCAAGTAGCCTGTGTGGTATAATTTACAAAACGATTGTTAGGGTCTATCGTGCGCTCGCCTGAAAATAAAGCGGCTTTGTTTGCATCAAAAAAGGTGAAATCTTGCACATCACCTACATTAAAACGCCCTTTTGCAATATTTCCAGAAAGGGTCAAAGTATTCCGATTATTGACGGAATAATCTACGGCAAGTCGCCCAATTTGCATAGAATTGTTAAAAATGGAACGACTGTCTTGTTCAAAATAACTTGTTGCAGCACCTGTGTTGTCCAAAGTCGTTCTATTGCTATATCCTTTAATTGGAAACCCATTTTTATTACCACTATAAAAACTTGTAACATTGAATCGCCCTTGTTTGATATTCAAATTTGCTGTGCCATTAAAGCGATTTCCTGTACCAACGCCCAAAGAAATAAAACCATTATAGCCTGGTTTTTTGTTCTTTTTCATCACAATGTTAATCATTCCGCCCGTCATGCCTGCATCATATTTTACAGAAGGATTTGTCATTACCTCTACTTGCTCAATCATAGATGCAGGTATCTGATTGATAGTCAATTGAGTAGGTCTCCCATCAACATAAATCGTAGCCGTATTGTTACGAAGTTGCGCACTTCCATCAGCATCAACCGTAACAGAAGGCACACTTTTCAGCACATCTTCGGCAGTCCCACCTGCGGCGGTAATATTTTTATCTACATTATAAACACGTTTATCTATGCCAATCGCAACCTGCGATTTTTCGGCAGTTATTACGACATCACCTGTTTTCATTTCCTGCACTTCCATGCCAATATTGCCCAAATCTACCTCTAAATTATCGGGCATAGAAAGCGTTTCGGTTACAGTTAGCTCTTTGTAACCCAACATGTTCAATGTTACGGTAACTTTTCCGATAGGCAATTCGCCAATGCTAAAATCTCCATTTTCCTCCGAAAGTGCGCCATTTACCAATGAGTCTTTGCCCATTATTTTCATGTAAACCGCAATAGATGTGTAACTTAAAGGTTTTTTTGTGGCTTTGTCAATCACTTTTCCATATATCTTGC
>JAAFHL010000322.1:0-397 GCA_013298365.1 Bacteroidota bacterium
ATAGTTTGTGGCTAATTCCCAATAAATAAGAATAGAAATGCCCACAAAAAACAAGGTAATGTAAATATATTTTTCTTCTTTTGGGCTAAAAACGACAAAAGGCAAGAAAACAAAAATCGCAACCTGCATCACTACCATATAAAAAGCCATCCAATTATAGGGATAAAATAGCAACACTGAAATAACCGTAACGATTATGGGGGGAAAAATGAGGATAATTTTTGCCGATAAGGGTTTATTAATGTAATTCAAAAATAAGGGTAAGATATTGAAAATCAGTGCAATAATATTTATGATAATAAAAATGAAATTTGCCCCAATAAAGTAGGGAATTGCCATAATTACAAATAGTATAGACATAACATTTACCCACGAAATAGTCATGTTATCTATATCG
>JAAFHL010000322.1:407-5858 GCA_013298365.1 Bacteroidota bacterium
GGCGTGTGCCAATACTTTTCAGGAGATTTATATTTTTATGCCAAAAGGCTTTAAATTTCATATTTTTGTAAATTCATTACATTTTTAATAGCAATAAATCTGCCATATTATCCTAAAATGCCTCGGCAAAACTATTTTATAAGATAATAGTTTTTTTTACATAAATTTGCATCTTATCTATCCTATTTTATTTTGCGAAAAAAGGGATATATATGCGATATGTACCAATATTTTTCCCAAAATGGGTAAAATAATTATACATTTTGGGTATATAAATAGAAATATAATACCATGAACATACTCGAAAAACACAATCAAGTAGCCGCCGTAGGCTTTTTAGATGTAAACGTAAATCCTCGCTTGGATTTATTTGCGGAAATTGAACGCTTAAAAGCGGAAAAAAACGCCATTATTTTAGCACACTATTATCAAGATTCTGATATTCAAGATATTGCAGACTATATTGGTGATAGCTTGGGTTTGGCACAATTTGCCGAAAAAACGCAGGCAGATATGATTCTTTTTGCAGGTGTACATTTTATGGCAGAAACAGCAAAGATTCTTAATCCTACTAAAAAAGTGCTGCTTCCCGACCTAAATGCAGGTTGCTCTCTTTCGGATAGTTGCCCGCCAGAAGATTTTACGGCTTTCAAAGCACAATATCCCGACCACAAAGTTGTTTCGTATGTCAATTGTTCGGCAGGAATAAAGGCTTTGAGCGATGTTATTTGCACTTCTTCAAATGCTGAATTTATTGTTAATTCTTTTCCCAAAGAGCAACCGCTTATTTTTGCCCCTGACAAAAATTTGGGGCGTTATATTTCCCTCAAAACAGGTAGAGACATGGTGTTATGGAATGGCTCTTGTATGGTACATGAGGTTTTTTCGCACAAAAGAATTGTTGAATTAAAATTGCGCTATCCACAAGCAGAAATCATTGCACACCCCGAATGTGAGGCACATATTTTGGAAATGGCGAATTTTATCGGCTCTACAACTGCTTTGTTAAAGTATGCAGTAAAATCTACTTGTGATACTTTTATTGTGGTAACCGAAAGTGGTATTCTGCATCAAATGCAAAAAGATGCGCCGCACAAACATTTTATTCCCGCACCTTCTAACGGCACTTGCGCTTGCAACAGTTGCCCGCATATGAAGTTGAATACCTTGGAGAAAATATACATTGCCCTGAAATATGAAACACCCGAAATTACCATGCCCGAAGATATACGTTTAAAGGCTTTGCAACCCATACAACGCATGTTAGAAATAAGTGCGGCGGCGGGGTTGTAGATAGGAGAAATGGACATTTTACTGTCTATTTCAACGGCTAATCCATTTCATTTTTTATTCACAAAATTATATGCGCAAAACATTATTTTATTGCCTTTTTATTTGCTTGTATTTTCAGCAAATTAAAGCACAAAACATTCAATTACAGCAGTTTGCTTCTGGTTTTACTCGTGTAACAAGCATTGACAACATGGGAGATAGCCGCCTTTTTGTAGAAGAACAAAAGGGGAAGATTTGGATTTTGGACTCTATGGGACAAAAATTAACTGTGCCTTTTTTGGACATTCAATCCAAAGTCAAATCTTCGGGAAATGAACAAGGACTTTTGGGGCTTGCTTTTCACCCAAATTACCTCACAAATGGCTATTTTTATGTCAATTACATCAATTTGAGTGGAAATACCGTAGTGGCTCGCTATAATGTTAGCATTGCAGATACTAATTTGGCAGATGTGAGCAGTGAGCTTATTTTAATGACAATCACACAGCCTTACTCTAATCATAATGGCGGGGATATTCGTTTTGGACCAGATGGCTATTTGTATATAGGCATGGGCGATGGTGGAAGTGCTGGCGACCCTGGGGATAGGGCGCAAAATTTACAGAATTTACTTGGGAAAATGCTTAGAATTGATGTAAATAACTCAACTGGGACACAAAATTATGGCATACCTGCGAATAATCCTTTTATAACAAGTTCGCTTGCTTTGCCAGAAATTTGGGCGTATGGCTTGAGAAATCCTTGGCGTTTTTCTTTTGATGCGCTCACTGGCGATATGTGGATAGGCGATGTAGGACAAAATGCTTGGGAAGAGATTGATTTTCAGGCGGCTAATAGCACAGGTGGCGAAAATTATGGCTGGAGATGTTATGAAGGAAATCACAACTACAATACCACAAATTGCCAATCTATGCCGCTTAGTTCAACGGCTCAACCCATTTTTGAATATCCACATGTAACGGGTGGCGCATGTTCGCTTACAGGTGGCTTAGTGTATAGAGGCACATTATATCCCAATTTATACGGAATGTATCTTTTTTGCGATTATTGTTCAGGCGAATTTTGGGGTACAAAACCCGCAGCAGGGGGCGGTTGGACAACCCTTGAATTGGGCAGCCTTGCACCTTACGTATATGGTTCTTTTGGCACAGATTACAAAGGCGAAGTGTATGTTGGCGGAAATGGCGATGGCAAGGTATATAAACTAAGCCCTGTTTGTACCCTCAATGCTACCGCAAATACGACAAATGTGGCATGTTTTGGTGATAATACAGGTGTAATTATGGTAAATACAACAGGTGCAGTTGCACCAGCAACATATTCTTGGTCAAATGGTGCAACAAGCGCAAATCTCTCGAATTTGCCAGCTGGCAACTATGATTTGACCATTACAGATGCTTTTGGGTGTGTGAAAAATCTTTCAAGAACGATTATCGCTCCTGCTGCGGCACTTAGTGTAGCACCTTTGGTGTGCAATGATACACTTTATACACAAGTTACTGGCGGTACAACTCCTTATTCCTATTTATGGTCAGACAATAGCACAAATGTCAATTATATTCCTACTACTTCTGGTACATATTATGTAGCGGTTACTGATGCAAATGGCTGTAAATCAAACGATACTATTTCATGTATTTTGTCACATATTAGCCCACAAAGCTTAGGTATTCAGCAATGGACAATTGCGCCAAATCCCGTTTCAGATAAACTTTCTTTGCAAATAGAATGGGCTACAAATACGGCAGGAAATATCTTGATTTTCAATGCGTTGGGACAAAAAATGTATGAAAATAGTTTTTCACCTACTCTCAGCACAAATATAGAAATTGAAATGACGACATTTGCCAAAGGTTTGTACCATGTTGTTGTGATGACCGAAAAAGGCAACTTTGGACAGAAAATTATCAGAGAATAAGACTTTCTGCTAACAATAAAAAGAACTGATTTTACGCAGAAAGCCACATATTTTGTGCGGATTCTGCGTAAAATTGTTTTTTATTAATAACTGAAATATGCTAAAAACTCGCAGCAATTTGTTAGGATTCGATTGGCATAAAAATCGTAAAACAAGTACCTTTACCCACTTCGCTCTCAATATCAAGCTTGCCTTTGCTTTTTTCAATAAATTCTTTTGTGAGTTTTAACCCTACGCCTGTTCCTGTTTCTTTGAGTGTGCCTAATGTGGATATACTTTCTTGATTATTTAGGATTTTATACACCTGTTCTTGGCTCATTCCCAAGCCTTTATCTATAATTTTTACGAGATAAAATCTGTCATTTTCCAATGCTTCAATCACGATTTCGCTATTTTCGTGGGAGAATTTCAGCGCATTTCCGATGAGGTTTCGTAAGGCTAATTTAAGATGTTCTTTATCCATAAAAATCTTAAAATCGGGAGGAATAAGCATTTTTAGATGTACATTTTTTTGATAAAGTGCCTGCTCATATAATTTTGCAACCGATTCTACGACTTTGACAAGCATAAAATGCTCTTTGTTGAGATATTTTCCCCGCATTTGTGCATGAACCCACTGCAAGATATTTTCCAAATTATCGGAAAGGGCATCTACTTGATTGTTAAACTTTTGTGTAATAGCAAGAAATTGTTCGGGCGAGATTAATTTATTATTTAGGAGCGACAACAAGCCCTTCATTTGATTGATAGGGCTGCGCAAATCGTGAGACATGATAGAGATGAGCTTATCTTTGTTTGAATTTAACAAAGACAACTCCTCTTTTTGAGCCTCAATTTGTTCATTTTGTGCTTGCAGGCGATTATTATGTTTTATCTTTTGCCGATTAAAGAAAAATAAGGTAAGCAAAACCAAAAGCAGACAAATTCCCATAATAAGAAGGACCTGATTTTTTATGATTTGCTGATTGAGTGCCTGTTCTCTCAACAAACTCTGCTCCTGCAAAGAGTTAATTTTTTGATTAGTGGTAAGAGAATAAACCAATTTTTGGCTAAACTCATTATATAAAGAGTCATGCAAGGCGGTGGATTTTTTGAAATAAACATAAGCAGAATCTATATTACCCTTTTTTTCAAACACTTCAGATTTCATACGATAGCAATCTTCTAGCAACTTCAAGTTTTCATAATCCTGCATCACAACCGAAGCACTATCCGCATACAACAAAGCCGAATCTAGTTTATTTTGCAACAAATATAGGTGTCCTAACTCTAAATAGTTGTAAATCATCCCTTCTGTATCTTCTATTGCTCTTGATGATATAGTCGCTTGACGAATATAAGCAAAAGACTCTGCTATTCTGCCTTGCTTGCTCAAAATAGCCCCCATATTAAAGTAGGATAATGCTAAATGGAATTTTATATCATGCTCACGAGAAATATCAAGTGCTTTTCTATAATATGTTTCAGCCTTATCATATTTTTTTTGTTTTTCATATAAATTACCTACATTATTATAAGCACCTGCGGCTAACTTTTTTTCATTCAAGGTATTATATAAATTAATACATTTTTCTCCATATTCCTTACCTGATTTGTAGTCAGTCAATTCTGCGTATGCAGAGGTAATTTGTGCGTATGCTCTTGCTAAATCCAAGGTATGTGGTTGTATCTGCTCCAAAATATTGATAGCTTTTAGAAAATACGCTAAACTTTGTGTAAATTCACTTCTGGTAAAATAAGACGTTCCTATAACCGTATATCCCACGCCTTCCGCCCATTTATTATGTGTACTTTCGGCAATAGACAGGATTTTTTTTCCATAAAACTCCGCACTATCCTGCTTGTTATACATGTAACTCATAGCAATTCTACTACACACCCTAACTTGTGTAGTATCTTTTGTTGTTGTGGCTAATGCTTTATGCAGACTATCTATATCTGCTTTTTGTTGAGTGTATATTAAATTAGAAAAAAGGAACAAAAAAACAAAAAAAGAAATATGTCTAATATTCATGAAATTATCCTTAAACAATGTTACTATTTGATTTGGGTTAAGATGTCGAATTTTAGTCAAAAAATTTGTATCTTTGGCTATCGTATATATTCATTAAAATCAAATACTACAATAATAAATAATGGTTCTCTGACAGTTTTTGTGGATTTTTGCGTAAAGTAGGGGTTGCAACCCCTACTTTACGCAAAAATCTCTGCTTTGAGGCTTGTCTCCACAAAAATTGTCA
>JAAFHL010000323.1 GCA_013298365.1 Bacteroidota bacterium
AAGAACACAAAAATGGATAGAAAAACAGCCTACTTTGTGTTCTTTGTGTTAGCTTTTCTTTGTGAACTTTGTGGTTTAAGTTTTTATGAGAAAGCCATATCCCACACCCGAATAAAACATCTGCCGAATCATCACCCGAAAAAAGGCAAATGCCTGTTGAATAAGTGCCATAAAAATAATCAAAAAAGGTGAGGTCATACCCAAAAAAGCTTCTAATGTCCAATATATAACAACCAAAAATACTTGCAGACCAAAAAACAAAGCCAATAAAGTTCCCATTTTTCTTTTGTTTGTGCGAAATAGCTGCCAACCTTTTTTGAGACTTGAGAAAATCGAGACTTCATACTTTATTTTCCAAAATCTACTGGAAAGTGACCACAAAAACAGAAAACTCAATCCCAATAAATAGAGAATTATCAAGGCAAAAATGCCCCAAACAGTGTATTTTTCATTGGGAAAATATTCAAGGGAGGGCATCAAATAACTTAATGTAGGCATGAAAATAATGCCTGTCCAAAGTGCGGCAAGTGCCAGAAAAATGAGGGCAATTTTGAGGAAAGGGAAAAAATAATTTGCGCCACCTTGCCAAAAGGTTAGTGCATTTCCTTCTTTTTGCTTGCTTGCGACTGCAATTAAACCCGCATCTATAAAGACCGCAAAAATAAGGTAAATAATTATCAGCCAACGCAGTTGCCCCATCAAAGGTGTGATAGATGCGCCATGTACTTTGAGAAAATCAGAAATGACGGTGTGGTCGTAATTATGGAGTAATTTATTTATTTCCAAAGAGTTACCAATAGAAGATTCAAAAACTGCCAAAACCTGCAAACCCAACGTGAGGGCAAGACAAAGTTGGAAAAAATACACGATTGCAGCAATTTTCCATTGTTGCCGCCCTTTGGAAAAACTATATCTAAAAATATCAAGCATAGATTTTTGGTTGTAGCGTTGTAGCATAGACTTTAGTCTGTGCTTTTACGATAAAAAGCTCAGGGTTTGAAACAAATTTTGAATCCAAAAAATGGCTTTTATGGCATATTTCCACGCTGAAAGCGATTCAGGTTTCAAAGTTAAACTATTGTTATTCAAGTCTATATCAAGGCTAATTTTTTGAAGTGGGTCAATTTGTGCAGAAACGATTTTCGGTTTGTTCACAAATTCAAAGACTTTTACGCCTTCCTCTCCCGACCAATGTAACGTTTCAGTAGTGCCATCTTCAAAACTAACCAACAATTCCACAGGAAAAAACCAATCACCATTGCGAGAAATCTCTACGGTAGAAAGGGTTTGTGGCTTTTCTGAACCATCTTTTGCTGTAAAGTTGCTGGAATTTTCGCCAAAAATGCCTTGTGGTGCAGGCAATTTGTCATTAGAAATGCTGCGCACAGAATAATCCAAAACGATTGCGCCATAAATGCTTTTTTCAAAGAGATTGACCACATTTTGGGCAAAAACGCTGTCTTTTTCACTTGCCATTTTTTCTTTCAAAACCGCCATAAAATCTCTGCCTCGTGGGTGCTTAAATTTCCATCTTTCAAAATAGGTTTTAATAATATTGTCCATTTTTTCTGTACCAACAAGCTGCTCTATCGTGCGCAAAGTAGTGGCTGTTTTGCTGTAAATCAAGGGTTTGAAAGTTTTATCTGTAAACATCCAGCCAGGTCTTGCGGGCGCACCTTCACGAGGATTTTGCATTTTGGTATATTCCAAACGGGTAAGTTCTTGGTTATCTAAGCGAAACCCCCACACATCAATCAAGGATTTTTTCTTGCCAAATTGCGCATCTATGATTCTATCTTCAAAATAGGTAACAAAACCCTCATCAAGCCAAGGTTCTTCCTTTTCATTTGATGCCACCATTTCCATAAAAAACTGATGTGCAAACTCGTGAACCACAAGTGATTCCATCAGCCTCACATTTTGTGGCGCACCATAAAATGTTCCAACCGTTACCAAAGTTGGATATTCCATCAAGCCTGAGCGCAAGCCATGAAAAGGTGGGTCAATGATGGTGATGCTGGGATAGGGATATTTTCCGACATGTTTTTCCAAATATTCGAGCGCAAATTTTACCGAAGAAATATATCTGTTGCCCAAATTTGCATGTTCGGGCGGAATGAGTAAGCGAATTTGTACATCTTTCCATCTGTCTTTTTGCTCCGTAAAATGCGGATAAATAGACCAAGCAAAATCTATCACATCTTCTGCACGAAAAAGGCGAGTTATTGTGCCATTCCCGTTATTTTTTTCACTCAACAAACAGCCTGATGCGCCCATTACAAATTTATCTGCGGCGGTAATTTCTATCTCATAATTGCCGAAATCGGCATAAAATTCATTTTTACGATTGAATTGATAACAATTCCAATCCCAAGTACCTATCAAATTTTGCTCAAAAACGCCCAACTGTGGAAACCAATGACAGAGTAAATAAAAATCTTTGCTATAACCTGCTCTTGCAATCGTTTTGGGAATTTGTGCCTTCCATTTCAGGTCAAAAACAGCTTTCTCACCTGGCAAAATCGGCTTGTCAAGCGGCACTTCTAATACAGATTGGTCTCCCACATTGCCATCATCAAGCTGAACATAATGCTTTCCCGCACTCAAATCTACGCCTGCCCACCCAATTTTTTCCACCTCAATCCAGCCCCACTCCTCCGCTTTTCTATCTGTAAAACTTTGTCCAAACACATTTACCGCCCCTTTTAAAAAGGTAGATTGCGTATTTTTGAAGGAATTAAAATACATGTAAAAGCGCAAAACGCTTATAGGCACAGGCGATTGATTGGTAAATTCCACTTTTTGCGTGGCATCAATTTTTCGATATGCCTCATCAAGCGTCAATTTGATGTCATAATTTGCCGTTCTCGCACTCAAAGGCTGCGAAGAATGAGCATTACATTGCGAAAATCCATTATTTTTGAGGAAAAAGAGGATAAAAACGCTTAGAAAAAGCGAAATATGATGCTTCATTTTGATTTTTACTAAGAAAATTTCCCACAAAGATAGGGAGATTTTTTGGGGATTGAGTGAGATATAGGTGTTTAAGGAGAAAAAAGAAGTACTTTTCCACCTCGCTGCCGCAAGCGTCCGCTTGTGGCAGTCTTGCGTTCAAGCGAACGCTTGCAAATTGGAAGTAAATGTTTCAAAAAAAAGCTACAAGCGGACGCTTGCAGCAGCATGAGGAACGCTTGCAGTAGCTTGAGGAGCAGCAGCATGAGGAACGCTTGCAGCAGCATGATTAGCAGCAGATAATTTTGTTGTAGTGAGGGATTTCTTTTATCTTTGCTTTCCATTTTAATACATAATAATATGTCAAGAAGTTATAAATTTGGCGGAAATGAAAAGTTATATTTTGTTACTTATACAGTTATTCACTGGATAGACGTTTTCATCAGAGATGAGTATAGAAATATTCTATTAGACAGCTGGAAATATTGTGAAAAACATAAAGGTTTAGAAATATATGCCTATTGTATCATGCCGAGTCATGTACATATGATTATCGGAACCCATGATAAGCCCATATCTGATATTATACGAGACATGAAAAGCCACACTTCTACGCAAATGCGAAAAGCTATCGCCGAACATCCTGCCGAAAGCCGCAAGGAGTGGATGCTGCGTATGATGGTAAAAACGGGCATTAATAACCCCAATAATTTCGATTTTCAATTTTGGCAGCAAGATAATCATCCTATTGAACTATACAGCATAGATGTTATTCGCCAAAAACTGCATTATATTCACGAAAACCCGGTAAAAGCAGGATTTGTAAGTCAAGCAGAACATTATGTGTATAGTAGTGCTGGAGATTATGCCGGTCAAAAAGGCGTAAAAGAGGTTATTTTATTAGCATAAACGTGTGAAGGCTTCTACCTGAGTTTCTATATTTGAAGAAATTAGTAAAACTTAACAATATCTACTTGTTGCAGCAGCTAAGTTTGCTTTTATCTTGTGCTGACTCCTTCTTTTTACTAACAAAAAAGGAACACCAAGTATTTCCTTAGTGTTCCCCCTATTTTTCTCAAAAAATATTATCTTACAAACAACATTTCTCTATACTTAGGCAATGTCCAGTAGTTATCAGCTACCAATAACTCCAAAGCATCGGCATGATTGCGAATGTTTTCAAAGCAGGTCTGAACAGTAGTTGCGTACGCCACAGCTTGTTCACGAGTGTGTTCGTGTGCGTCAGCAGCATCACGTTTTTTCGCCATGTCTTTTACGCCTGTCATTACCGCAGAAAGATGCTCACTGATTTCTAAGACCAATTCTTTTTGCGTAACATACACAGATTCAGGCATATCTACATCAGCCATCGCTTCGATTACTTCCAGCAATTCTTTTTGATAGCGAATTGCAGCAGGAATGATATTGCTCATTGCCAACTCTTCCATTACACGAGATTCTATCGAAACCTTCTTCAAATAGCTTTCCAACATGATTTCGTACCGGGCATGAAGTTCTGCTTTTGTGAAGATTTTGTTATTTAAGAATAAAGCCTCCGATTTTTCAGAAATGTAAGCAGCCAAAGCATCTGGCGTTTGTTTGATGTTAGAAAGTCCTCTTTTTGCAGCTTCTTCTACCCATTCTTGTCCATATCCATTTCCTTCAAAGCGAATTGCCTCGCTGCTGCTGATATATTCTTTCATTACGTCCAAAATAGCCGCTTCTTTTTTGCGTCCACGAGCCACTTTTTTATCTACTGACTTCTTGAAATCAATGAGTTGATTCGCAACAATGAGGTTCAAAATCGTCATAGGACCCGCAGAGTTTGCAGATGAACCTACGGCACGAAACTCAAATTTATTGCCCGTAAAAGCAAAAGGCGAAGTGCGGTTTCTATCGGTTGTATCACGTAGCAATTCAGGAATTTTCGGAATCCCTAAACGCATATACGGATTGTCTTGCTTTTGATTGCGGGTGCGTGGCGGATTGACAACCTCGTCCAATACTTGTGAAAGTTGTGAGCCAATAAATGCCGAAATAATCGCAGGGGGAGCTTCATTTGCGCCCAAACGATAGTCATTTCCTGCGGTTGCAATGCTGGCACGTAACAAGTCTGCATTTTCGTGCAAAGCTTTCAAAACCGTAGAGAAGAAGGTCAAAAACATCATATTTTCTTTGGGGTCTTTGCCTGGAGAAAGGAGGTTTTTGCCTGTATCGGTTGCCAAAGACCAGTTATTGTGCTTGCCCGAGCCATTGATATGTGCATAAGGTTTTTCGTGCAACAAAGCCCTAAAATGATGTTTGCGAGCCACCCTGTCAATCAAATCCATCAATACTTGCGCATGGTCAATCGCTACATTCATTTCCTCAAAAATCGGCGCACACTCAAATTGCGAAGGCGCAACCTCATTATGACGAGTTTTCAACGGAATCCCCAATTTATGCGCATCTCTTTCCAATTCCACCATAAAGCCCATGACTCTTTCAGAAATAGAGCCAAAATAGTGGTCATCAAGTTGTTGCCCACGAGCAGGAGCTGCGCCATACAAAGTTCTGCCTGTCAAAACCAAGTCAGGACGCAATTCAAAATAACTTTTATCTATCAAAAAATATTCTTGTTCTGCGCCCAAAGTCGCAATTACCCTTGTTACTTTTTTGTCAAACAATTGACAAACTTCCGTTGCTGCCTTATCCAACAAGTGAATAGACTTCAACAAAGGCGTTTTGTGGTCAAGTGCCTCACCTGTGTAAGCAACGAAAACCGAAGGAATACACAAGGTTTTGCCATATCTTGTTTCAAAAATAAAGGCAGGAGACCCTGGGTCCCAACCCGAATAACCTCTTGCCTCAAAGGTATTGCGCAAGCCCCCAGAAGGGAAAGAAGAAGCATCAGGC
>JAAFHL010000325.1 GCA_013298365.1 Bacteroidota bacterium
TTATTGTCGCTTCTGTTTCCTGTATTTATGGTATTGGACGACCCGAAGATTATCAGGAGAATATTTTTCTTGCACAACAAGATATGCGCATTTCGCAAAATGTCTTTTTAGACAATTTAGTGAAACTCTTTTACAGTCGTACACAAGCAGATTTTAACAGAGGCAATTTTCGAGTAAATGGCGATACCATAGATTTGTTTCCTGCGTATGATGATTTGGGGATTAGGTTTATTTTCTTGGGCAATGATTTGGAGAAAATTTACCGTTTTGATTTGTCTTCGGGTAAAAAATTGGAAAATCTCAAAGAATATACCGTTTATCCTGCAAATCTCTTTGTTACAAGCCGAGATGTATTGAATGAATCTATTTTCAAAATTCAAGATGAATTGATGGCGCAGGTCAAATATTTTGAAAAACAAGGCATGTTTCAAGAGGCAAATCGCATCAAAGAAAGGACAGAATTTGACATGGAAATGATGCGAGAATTGGGCTATTGTTCGGGAATTGAAAATTATTCTCGTTATTTGGCACAAAGAACTGCAAACAGCCGTCCTTATTGTTTGTTAGATTATTTTCCAGACGATTTTTTGCTTATTTTAGATGAAAGTCATGTTACGATTCCGCAAATTCGGGGCATGTATCATGGCGATAGACAAAGGAAATTGGTGCTTGTAGAACATGGTTTTCGCCTTCCTTCTGCGCTCGACAATCGCCCTTTGACCTTTGATGAGTTTGAAAGCATGATTCCGCAAACGGTTTTTATGACGGCGACCCCTGCCGAATATGAGCTTGAAAAAAGTCAAGGCGTTGTGGTTGAACAGATTGTGCGCCCGACAGGTTTGCTCGACCCGCCCATAGAAGTTCGCCCTTGTGTCAATCAAGTAGATGATTTGTTGGAAGAAATTGACAATACGGTCAAAAAAGGAGACAGAGTTTTGGTTACAACTTTGACAAAACGCATGTCGGAGGAGCTTTCCAAATATTTGGAGGGTTTGAAAATCAAAAATCGTTACATTCACTCTGATGTAGATTCTTTGGCGAGAGTAGATATTTTGCAAGAATTGAGAGATGGCAAAATAGATGTTTTGGTGGGGGTAAACTTGCTGCGTGAGGGCTTAGATTTGCCCGAAGTGAGCCTTGTTGCCATTCTTGATGCTGACAAAGAGGGTTTTTTGCGTTCTGAACGTTCCCTAATTCAAACCGCAGGACGTGCGGCACGTAATGCAGATGGGCGTGTCATTTTGTATGGCGACAAAATTACGAAATCCATGCAAAAATTGATAGACACCACCGAATATCGCCGCAAAAAACAGCAAGAATATAACGAAAAACATGGCATCACGCCAACTTCTGTGCGCAGAGAAAAGAAAGATATTTTCATGGAGGCACTTGGTGATAGACACAATACCTATCAACTTGACGCAAAACCTGTGAGCATGGTGGCGGAGGAAGACATGGAATATTTAAGTGTACCGCAAATCAAGGCAAAAATGACAGAAATCAAGAAAAAAATGGAAATTGCCGCCAAAGATTTGAACTTTATCGAAGCAGCAGCTTATCGAGATGAAATGTATAAATTTGAGGCGTTGTTAAAGAGTAAGAAGTGAGGGAATGGTATGTAGTGATGGCAATAAAATAAAATGGTTATCCGTAGTTACACCTAAGTAAGTTTTAAACTTGTATGGAACGAATTTATTAGGTATTTTATAGCGAAATGTATTTTTAAATTACTGATTATCAATATTTTAAAAATATAAAAAGCTATTAGCTATGGTTGCGGATAACCATTTTAAATTTTATACAAAGAAACAACGATAAAAAGAGAGCAGAGGAATGTTGAGGAATCTTTATCTATTATGTTTTTGTAACTTATTAAAAATTAATGAGTTATAAAAATGTGAAATAGCATGTTTTTTAAATTACTTGCATCGCCTCAACTATCCTTTGCGTTTCCATTGACACTGTACACACCCGTTTTAGCAAATCAATTACTTGTGTCTTATAATCGGCAAATTTATAGGTATTGAATTTCGCTGCAATAGTCGGGTCGGAAGGTTTGCTTTCTTTGTATTGGTCAAGTACCCATTCTATTGCACTCCTATTGCCGAGTTTATAATTATACGCCTCCAAAGGTACACCCATTAAGGACGTACTTTCATCTATGACAATTTCCCCGTTTTCTTTTATCGCTTTTAATTTGGGTTTTGGCTTTTCCTTTTCTATGCTTTTTTCTGTCAAGGGATAAAGGGCTGCATGTTCGTAATTGATATGCAAGTCCATTAAGGTTTTGCCCCAAGCTACCCATTTCTCAAAATCTGTATAGAAGGGAATACGGGGAAAATCTCTTTTCAAATTTAACGCATATTTTTGCCTATATTTCGGGTTGTGCAAGACTGCATACACATAGTGAAATATATCTTCCTTTGTGATTTCAAGGTTCGGCGGGTTTTCAAAACCCGCCGAACCTTGCTGTGTGTAATGTGCTATAAACTGCTGCAATGCCCAGTCTGTTATATTTTCTATTTGATTCCCTTCTTTGTCGTAGCGATAAAGCGAAAGCCATTTTGCAGGGTCTAATGAAAAACTTGCTAAATTAGGCAATAGATTTGTTGAAATTACGCAAAAATCTAATCTATTTCCCGCTAAAAAGCCAATTAATCTGTTTGATTTATTTAACTTTTCTCCAAAAACATCATAATGATTTTGAGTGAGTCTATCATTTACTAATTTTTCTGCGTAATAATATGTAGAAATAAAAGGGCGATAATTTGCTTTTAATACCAATTTTTCATCAAAAATAATATCTTTTTCTCTTTGAAAAACAGCCTTTAAATATTCACTCCATTTTATGGCATGATTCCACTCTTCTGTATGCTTATTTGTATAAATTTCCGACTTTTCTGCTACAAAATTTTCCTTTTTCTTTACCAATTCCTCATTATAAGTATCAATAAAAAAAATCATTTTTTTGATAAGATGCTGTTTATCAAAATCATACACCCATTCATCTCTATTAGTAGAAACACCCAAAGAAGAAAATGCAAAAATGCTATTTATCCATTTTTCTTTGCTACAAATCGGCAAAAGGCTATCCCAGTCATTATTTTCTGCTAAATTTATCCAGTTGTTTGTCTTATCGGGTCTTAGGATTTCAAAAGATATTTTAGGAAAAGCATTTTCCGAAAACCATTGCAATTTTTGTTCTTTGTGCCAGTCGTCTTGCATAGTTACATAGTGAATTTTGCAAGGCAAAGCGTTTTCTTTCTCTTTTGGTTTTTTGATAAGAAACATAATAGCTACCCCCGTTTGTATGCCAAAAACATTGTGGGTTGTACCTGCTATTTTGGGGTTTGCCCTTACATCACTTTTTGTATCTATGATATAACAGTCTGTAAAATCGCTTTGTATGCACTTTCTAAACCCGTCAAAAGTACGACTTTCGATAAAAGAACGATTTGTTATAAAGGAAATAATACCCTTTTCATCTAATCTATCCATCGCCCAGCGAAAAAAACGGGAATACATATCATACACCTTTGTTTTTTGGGCGGTACTTTCTTTTATATAAGTGTCTTTTATGCGTTTATCAATGACTTTATATTCTCTATTCTTATTGTTATCATTCTCATTTTGTTGATTTGCATTATAAGGCGGATTTCCGATAACCACCGAAATTTTCTTTTCATTTTGGCGTTTTATGCGGTCTGCATTTTCAATAGACATACCAAACAAGCCCGTTTGTTTTCCCTTAAATGCAAAATCTGTATTGTCTAATGTGTCCATAAAACACAGATTTTCAAACTCTACATATTTACCTGTCTTTTGTTTGTAGGTATATTCTATGTTCAAATTTGCGATATAATAGGGCAAAATTGCGACCTCATTTGCATGTATTTCATGTTTGTATTTGTATTCTATTTTCTCTTTTCGGATAAAATCTATAATATCCGTAATAAAAGTACCTGTTCCCGTAGCAGGGTCAAGAATCTCTACACCCTTGTCTTCCAGGTACTTATCAAAATGTTTGTGTAGCAAATAATCCGTACTTTCAATCATAAACTTCACTATCTCATTAGGCGTATATACAATGCCGAGCCTATCTGCCCCCTTTGGATTGTAGCCTTTATAAAAGTTTTCATACACCACTTTCAAAAATTTCTGCTTTTCGTGGTGGTCTGCTATATTTGAGGCTGCGGCTTTTATGGTTAAATAATAATGCTGTATTTTTCCCATTACTTCCCGTTTCACTTCCTTTACAAAAAACGTATTTACCACCTTTTCCAGTTCCTTTGCTATATTGTTTTCTTTGTGAAATTGCGTTTCATCAAATATTGATACAAAAATATCTTCTGTTAAAATGTGCTGTATCACCATTTCCGTAATATCTTCTTTCAATATTTCGGGGTTTATAGACACTTGACACAGTTCCCAAAAATCATTTCTCACTTGCTTAAATTTCGGGTTTTCCTTTTCTTGCAAAAAAATCATTTCCCTCAAAACTTGTGTTACAATCGGAATATCTTTTTTAAACAATTCTATTGCCTCCCTAAACTGCTTTATTTCGGGCTTTTCATAATTCACAAAAGCAAGCAAAATTTTGTCTAATTCCTTTGCTTCTTTCATATCTACTTTCATTATTTCCGTTCCCCCTTGTATCAATATTGCTTTTTGAGAATCTTCAAACAAAATGTTATCTTTGGGGTAACCCTTTTCAAACTTCTTTGCTATTTCCTCCTCCAAAATATCACTTTCATCTTTTGCCTCCCAGTACCCCCAGTCAAGGCGCAAAATGTCCTTTAATGTGCCATCGGGTGTAACCGTTTTCCCCTTTGGCGTTTTAAGCGAAATTTCCGTTATAAGCATCAAATTCTTTTGTTTTGCATACTCATTTAGCAAGTTATAAAAAGCGTTTCTAATAGCCGTTTCTTTGTTTGTCCCCCCGTAATGTATAATCTTTTCCAGTTCGGAATAATAGGATTTTATTGAGTAAATAGACATATATGTAAGTGTGTGTGTTATTGTTAGTAGAAACGACAAAGTAACAGACAAAAACGAAAAGAAAAAAGGGAAGGGAGAAATATTTTATTTCCCGATGCAGAATATGAAAAAGTATTGTAAAATACTGTATTTCAGTTATTTATAATTAAATAATAATTTTAAAGGTACAAATAAGGTACAAAAAATATATTTACCCGTTAAAATAATCCCATTCTACCCTAATATGTCGTATGTGTTACCCTGCAAAGATAATAAAAAACGGGCTATCTTTTTAGATAACCCGTTAAAATTAAAGTTCCGCCTCCAACATTTCCCTCGAATCCTCATCAATAGAATAATCCGTACACTTAGCATCAAAAAAGCCTTTACCTTCTATTTCTGCTATCAAATCCTTATACACCTTGTTTATTCTTTTGAGTGTATCATAGGCTCGAAAATCTGTTTTATCATAACCTTGCTTTTCTGCATAGACTACGATTTTTCGCCCTAATTCCTTCAAGTCAGCTTGTAAGGCTTCTATATCGGAACGATAAAGTGTTTCGCCTTCGTTGTCCAAAAAGTCCTGTATCGCTTCTTTGTAGGCGTTTTGCAAATGGGGCGGCAAAGGTATTTCCGTTTCATCATCTTCAATTTCGTCCTGTTCGACTTCGGATAATCGCCCCTTCAAAGTTTCTACTTTGTTCAGTAGTTCAGCCTTTTCCTGTTCGTAGGATATTTTCAGTTTCTCCAATTCAAAATTGCGTTCTTTGTCTCTTTTTTGCAGTTCAAAGTATCGTTCACTTTGCCGTTCTTCCGCTGTGATACGTGCCTGTTTTTCCAAGTGTTCTAACTCC
>JAAFHL010000326.1 GCA_013298365.1 Bacteroidota bacterium
TCTACACAGGTTTTCCCACAGGATGATACGCTTTTCCATACATATAAGGCACTTTGCCAATATTATCATAATCTAACTCATAGCCATCTTCCTTTTTCTCACACCCACATTTCTCAATAGGCTGCGAAAAAGTAAAACGTTCAGGCTGCTGTTTCCATCTATTTTGTAGATGTGGCGGCTTATTGTTATTCATAAAATCCTGCAAGTTTGCTGCATTGTCCTGCGCAGAAGGCGTGTCAAAAACAGGCGCATCTGGCGTGTTCACATACGGATTTACATAGCCTTGCGAGTAATCCTGTGGCATAAAAAGCGTAGTATCTTCTTTTTCTGGCGAGTCGTCATAGTTAGGCGACCAAGGATTGCGAGACTTTGGCTTTTTGTGTTTATATTTGTCGGGCTTTGGCGCATAGACACGCTTTCCACCTATGATTCTGAATAAAGACATAAATAGTATGGCATTAAAAAAGAAGGAATTATGACACCTGTCAGGCTGTTCATTTCGGTTTCGCTCAATGAACAACTTAACAGGTATTTGTTTTCTACAAAATCTTTCTTACTTGCTTAATGTACCTGTAGCCGTTCCTGACCCATAAACAACCCCATCAAGTGAAATGGTATAATTCAAGAAAATGCTTAGGCTGCTGCCCGTTGCGGTAAGACTGACAGCAGAAAAACTGATGTCGGAAACAGTAGTACCATCATCGCAGGTAACAGCAGCCATATTGTTGATATTGCTGCCAGCTACGGTGGCACTGATAGGAAGAGACGCTCCTTGACAAGTAAACAAGTTGTTAATCACCACTTTTTGAAGAGATGCGCCTTGTGTAATCGGAAGCGTAATCGTTCCTGTGCCACTAAGCGGACCCGAATAGGTGATGATACCTGCCCAGTTGCCCAAAAATTTGGCTCTTTCTTCTACCGAACATTTGCCTGTGGCATCTTTTTCGTAGCCTACGGTACAGGTACAATCTCCGCCATCTCGCAAGTGCCATTCCCACAATCTACGTTTTTGCAGGGATTACAAGCGGTCGTTCCTATCAATAATAGGAGTACTAAATAATAAAACGTTTGTTTCATGATAAAAAATTAAAAATGAGTGTGATGAAATTCTGTGTTATGTATGGTGTATAATAAATCGTTTACATTTTGAGGATCAAAGATAGCGCAAAAGCGATGTTTTTATGAAGATATTGCGTTTTTGCTGTGTCGGGCAGGACTACGCTCAAGCCATTACACAAGCCCAGAAGTCCTGCCCAACAAGGAGATGCCACCTGCAAAGTTACGAATCTTTGATTTCTCCTTTGCCGTTGTTGATGTCGTCTTCAACTAAAAATTACCATTTAATACGAAAGGCTTAATAACTGACTTGCGCAATTTAGGTAAAATAGGTTGAAATAAATAGCCTATATTTAACGTTTGATTGCGATAGGTATAGTGGGGAATTAAACTATACTCTTTATACGGTCTATATATTCCACAGTCAAAATAATACCAATTTTTCACCTTTTTCTTACCTTTTTTTTGTGATAATGTTGTTTCTATATAGATAAAAGGTATAAACTCCGTTGCTCCCCCTTTATGAAGTTGTATAGGGGGATATACCCAATAAATAGAACGACTTAAATACGGCATTGCTATATTTAGACTATCATATTCTTTCATTTTAGTGGAGAAAATTTCATTCATACTAGGGAGAGAATAAAGATGTAGTACTTTTTGTCCACAGCCTCCTAAGCCCCAATCTGTACTATATGCTGTATATTCTTGAACAACTAATAAATCTCCCATTATGCCACTATTTTCTTTTATAATGAAAAAATCAGCAATATTTGAGTGAAAATCCCTCCAAAAACTACTATAATATGCTATTTCCCACTTTTGATTACATCGTTTAATATATGCAAATCCTTTCTTTGCCAATGGCTGCCGATAATTTAATGTATATGGCGAACAAGAAACTCCTTCAAATGGAATAAGCCCTCCTCCAAGATTTACATTATATATTCCTATAATAACAATTGCTTCAGTAGGCAAAAGAGATAAGATTGTATCTATTTGAACATATAATGAGTTATCTCCATTATCGGATGTCTTTTCATAAAAATCCCATACACCTGTAGGCGGATGAATCTGTGCGATATCTGAATTTTGCCATTTATAAGGAGCATAAAGCCTATCAATGACCAGATGTTTTACACTATCAGGAAACGTTTGTGCGTATATTTGATTAAAAAACAATAATAAAATAGCGAAAATTTGTTTTGTATTCATTTTTTGTACAGTTTACTGACATTTTTTTTCAAAATATTGAGGAGACAACTCTTTTTTAGGTCTCATTATAACATAGTCTTCCCTCTTATTTATATCCTGTAAAATTGTTCTAATAGTTAATGAACGATACGGCTCTTTAGGAACCCAAATATTATTTTCGTCTTTTTTTAAATATTTTTTATAGCGTTTAAATGATATGTTATTATATTTTAATGGTTTTGCATCAAAGGCTTCTTGAAATGAGGATTCTAATGTTATTCTTCTGGGTATATTTAGATTAAATTTTGCTCTAGCATAGGCTGTAGCATATTTACCTTCCATTAATTCTCCATCATCATACTTTCTTTCATTTTCGCTTAGTTTTGAAGTATTGTCTTTTTCTTTCCTAACTCTCCTATCCTCTCTACTTTCAAAATCTTTCCAAGTAATGTTATTCCATACATCAAGGACATTACGATCATAAAGTTGTTTCATATTATCATAGTTCATATCACCTCTGGTATATTCATAACATTTTTCACTAATATATGCAATAATTTCATCGTAAACATCATGTGTTTCTGTAGCTGTGTTTTTACCATAAATTGCTTCCTCCCCACTCAAAAAAGAATAAACATGCTTCATCTCATGTATAAAATTAGACATTAGGAAATTATCTTCTCCTTTTACTCTATTCCCTATAACTTCCATTGCAATGATTTTATATGCTTTATACTGGTCAAAAGTTGTAGCCCCTCCAGACCCCTTCTTTACTTTTATGGTAATTCCCTCTGAATCAATAATATCTATGATAAATTCAAATTCCGCCTTAGATTGTTGTAATTCCGACAACATCTTTTGATATAAATCGTATGGATGGTTTTGGTTTTTAGCTTCAATTATTATATTTGAAAGTTTATTTATAGAATCGCAGAGAGCTTTTCGATACTTTTCGCTATAGTCTCTAAAATTAATCTCGCCTTCAACTATATCTTTAGGATGGTCAGCATATGTGTTGAATAGTTTTCTACCCTCAGCCGCCTTTTTCTCCCAGATGGGTCTTTCAGTGTTAGCATAAACTACAGATTTCTCCCCATGATACGCCTTCCCATACATATAAGGTACTTTTTCATTTATATCAAATTCAAACGCCTCTTGCTTGGGTTCACAGCTACATTTCTCAATAGGCTGCGAAAAAGTAAAACGTTCAGGCTGCTGTTTCCATCTATTTTGCAGATGTGGCGGCTTATTGCTATCCATAAAATCCTGCAAGTTTCCTGCATTGTCCTGCGCAGAAGACGTGTCAAAAACAGGTGCATCTGGTGCGTTCACATACGGATTTACATAGCCTTGCGAGTAGTCTTGTGGCTGCGAAAAATAGCCTGTTTCCTCCTGCGGTGAATCGTCATAGTTAGGCGACCAAGGATTGCGGGACTTAGGCTTTTTGTGTTTATATTTGTCGGGACGTGGGCGATAATGCCCGTCTCCTCTAAAATGTGGCATAATGATATAGTATTAAAAATGAAAAGATTAGCGTTCTTATACACGTCATTTCTTGGAGAAATGACGTGTATAAGAACGCTTTTGGGCTATGAAATAACCTGTGTTTGTGGTGTGTCGCAGCAAGTACCAGGCTACGATTTTGAGCTTCAAAGTTAGTGATATTTTGCAATATGTTGATAGCATTTTTCGTATCTTCGATTTCTTGTTTGCCGTTGTTGGTGCCGTCTTCTACTAAAATATTAACAACAGAGGAAACACTTTCAACGGCTAAAAAAGGTTGATTAACCTACCTTGTATGCTGTATGTTTTTTTATCTTCATACAAAAATCTGCCCATAATTGCCTTCTCTCGCAACTGTTTTTCGTTGTAGGGTGTAGGAGCAGAGGATATTTGACAATTATAGTCATATTCATGTTGATAAGATACCAAACAATCGCAGTATTTTTTGCCCTTTTGTCTGTAAGCATTTTCAAGACAATCAAAATCGACAGGAGATTCACTTATCAATTCCTGAAAACTATAGCCCCTCCAGCTAACAGGTACAATATCTACCATCTTCGATTTTATCCAAAATTGTTGACGTTTCCAATGCAAAACGCTATTGATTGGGTCTAAAACCACAATATTATTTTTAACACTTATTTGTGTTCTAAATCGAGGGTAATCATTTTCCATGAAACCTTTTAGTCTGTATATTTGGTAAGACCTTGCTGCTGGCGTATCTTTGTCGTAGCATACCCATACAACATAACTTTTATCTTCGTATTTCATGTCAAAGAAAGAAATTTTAAACATATTGCCTTCTGGTAAAATGAGTGTGTTGCTTTTAATGGGGACGGTTTCTATATTCACAATTTCTCTGACACATGCCAATTCCGCTACCAATCCCAAGGAGTCCATTCGTTGTAAAGAAATATAATCGCTCAAAAACTGATATTGTATAGCTTGTTTTATGGAAGAAGGAATCTCATTTTTTTGGGGAGCTTGCGCAAATAGTAAATTACTTATATGGAGACTTATAAAGATAAATATTATCTTTATGCTCATATTTTGCATCATCACTCTTAGGTTTTTCATTTTTACCCAAGAAAAATTTTTCATAATCTTCTGAAAATTGTTTGGATTTTTTGTCTTCATAATATTCGATATTAAGTTGATCATAATATACAGTTGCGGGCTTTTCTATCGCAAATTTAACATCTCCAAATTCGTTGGCAAGTGTTTCTGCCCCCGTTAAATGCCCTATTATTATTCTAAATCCTTCTGGGTATTCTCCTGAAGGATTTTTCAGTTTGACCTTATCTAATTTTGTGGAACGATATAATCTTTCATGATATGCAAATGAATTTATAGATATAGGATAATTTATATTCATTCCTTGTATTTCTATAAAGCTTTTTGGAGAACCAAATGGTATTACCTCTATATCTTTTCGACCTTTGAATGCAAATTCCGTTATTCCTAATGGTCCCTTATTATCTGCATTTTTAGGTCCAACCTCTTTCGTTTGGCTCATATATAAATATATCATTATATCACGCCTTTCAAAGGTCAATTTATCAAAGAATTTATACTCATCTTCACCTACTTTTGCCCTAAATTGTCGCAAATATAATTCTATTTCATCACTATAGAGCTTTAGTTCTTCTCTTAATTTACGATTAGGACTTATCTTTTTTTCTTTTTGAGTAATACTTTTTAGCACTTTTTGCGTCCCATTTCCATCTATTCCTTCTGTTTGTTTTAGAATTTCATATTCTTTTTTTAGCTCTTCTATTTCATTGAGAATAGGATCTATATCTTTGTCAATAATATCCATTAATTCCTTGTAAACATTGATAATATGAGATTCTCGTTTAGGTTGTTGCGGCTTCTGCCATAGCTTATTCCCCATTTTTTCAGCTACGACTTTCTCCCAAATCGGCACTTCCTTTTTCCACACAGGTTTTCCCACAGGATGATACGCTTTTCCATACATATAAGGCACTTTGCCAATATTATCATAATCTAACTCATAGCCATCTTCCTTTTTCTCACACCCACATTTTTCAATAGGCTGCGAAAA
>JAAFHL010000327.1:0-660 GCA_013298365.1 Bacteroidota bacterium
ATGGAAGTATAAGTATATTTCATTTTATCTTCAATTTGTTGAGTAGCATTTTCTAATGAATGTTTATATGTTTCTTCAATGGTAGATATATATGATTTTTTAAAATAGGTCAGTTTTATTAGATAGAGTATAATATTCAATATTACGATAAGTAAAAGTTCAAACAGCCCTAAAAATGTGCCAAATAACATGTATTTCTTGATTGATTAATCACTATAAGATAAAATAAAGGCATAAAAACAGAAGGTATTAACAATGCTGTAAACATTTTCAATACATCTTGAAATATTACCCATCTCCGATAATATTCTATCTCATCTTTAGTAATCCCAAAATCCTCTAATTTAGGAAATGTTATTTCGGGCATCATTTCTTTATTTTCCATATTAAAAAAGGCTTTGTTTCGGTTTTGGTTTAGCTGTATAGACATTAGG
Source organism: Bacteroidota bacterium (assembly GCA_013298365.1). Classification (GTDB taxonomy): domain Bacteria; phylum Bacteroidota; class Bacteroidia; order J057; family J057; genus JAAFHL01. The sequence goes on from JAAFHL010000327.1 coordinate 435, forward strand.
CTGCAAATCTATACATTTTATAATTTGTTCATAGCCTTGTAAGATGAGTAATTTTCCACTATTAGTCTTTTCATCAAACAGAAATACCCGATATAAGCAATAACTTGTAGGGTTCTTTTTCATACGTGCCATTTCATTTTCTGTAAAAAAAAGATTTTCATCTACGCCTTTTGTTGTTGTCTTTACTTCAATATGTAGCGGGCTTCCTGTTGCTGTGAAAGAATGT
>JAAFHL010000327.1:670-5800 GCA_013298365.1 Bacteroidota bacterium
CCATCTGTATCATAAAAATGTTGCACTTTTTCCGCTAAATCGCTTCTCCCTTCTCCTTCCAAGCGACTTTGCTCATATTCCATCACTAACAATTCCCCTGCAAGTCCCAAAGCGGTTTTTACGGCTTGTGCTTTTTCGTAGTCTATTTTTACGCCTTTGTATTGTTTGTTTTTTTTGATAGAAACAGGCTTTTCTTCCATTATATTATTTTCATCAAAAGTTATTACTTCTATGATTTGAGGCTTAATAGTCTCCTTTTCTACTTCTTTTTCTTGTATAGGCTCAATAATCGGAGGAGGTACATTAATAACGGGCTTTGACGTTTCTATGATAACAAGTGTAGGAACTTCTTTTGGCTGTGTTTTGGGTTCTTCTTTTATTTCTTGTACAGGTTCTGCAATAAGCGTAGGAATCTCCTTTGGCTGTTCCTTTGGTTCTTGTACAGGTTCTGCAATAGGCGTAGGAATCTCCTTTGGCTGTTCCTTTGGTTCTTGTATAGGTTCTGCAATAAGCGTAGGAATGTCCTTTTGTTGTGTTTTGGGTTCTTCTTTTAATTCATTTGTATTCTTATTTGAAAAACTAAAAAGAGTAGCCCAAAATTTAATTGTATATTTTGAAAAATTATCTCCAAACCAAAAAGGATTTTTTGACATTTCCTTAATTTCTTTATAAACTTTTTCTTCCTCATTTTTTTTATGTAAAGCAATCATAGCAATCATAAAAAAAAATAGAAAAAGATAGCAAATATAAGATAAAATATGATTGTGATATTACCCAAAATAAAGGTTGCAAGATTACGAATAAATGACCTCAATACTTTTGCTTTATTTGTAGGCAAGAAAATTTCTCCTTCTCTTATAAGGTAAGGTGTTAGCCATATCAACGTTAAGAAAATGATAATAACATCTGTATATTTAAAATTTGAATCTTCGGGCAGTAATATACAAAAACGCCCGTTATCAAATTTAAGCGCACCTATTCTATATAAGCAATAGAAAAAAATAGTTAGTCCAAACAAAGTAGATTGAAAAAAGGGGATAATCTCTTTATTATCACTCAATTTGCTTAGATAATAAAGATAAATCCCCCCAAAGATAAGTAAAAGCAAAATATAATGTGAATCTTTTGCCCTTTTTAAGCTATCATTTATGAGAAAATCAAAAACAGGAAAAATATATTCATAGATAAAATTTTCAAAAAAAGAATTAAAGATAATAAGAAGCACTACCAAGAAAAGCAACATTACTTTTTGATAGGGTTTAATACGGGCAAATCTTTTAAACCAGGATTCCATATAAATTTTATTTCATTGTTAAGGCAAACGTAAGGCTTTTTTTTAGCAATGTCAAAATAAAAACAAAAATCTCACAACCTTTGAAAGTAGCCGTTTTTTGGTTTTGTAGCCTTGTTTGTGGCAAAATAAAGCTAAATGTATGCAAATTGTATGCAAATAAAAAAGCACTTACAAGGCTTTAACTCGTAAGTACTTGATTTCCAAGAGCCACTCAGGGGAATCGAACCCCCGACCTACTGATTACGAATCAATTGCTCTACCATCTGAGCTAAAGTGGCTTAATGCCGTTGCAAAAATAAAGTTTATTTTTTTTTCTGCAAAAAAAACGTAAATTTTTTATTGCATATTATGTAATATTTTCCTCATTTTTTGTAACAATTAAGGCGTTTCATTCGTTAAAACTTCGATTTGTATAATTTTTTACGAAAACAGACATTTTTATTGTAAAATATGTTATTTTTGCGCCCTATTTGCGTCTAATCATAGAATAGAAGCAAATAAGGTATATTTACAAGCCACAACAACATCAATTCGATATTTATTAGCCTAATAAAATTACAATGAGACAGCTCAAAATCAGTAAGCAAATTACTAACCGCGAATCGCAATCGTTGGATAAGTATTTACAAGAAATCGGGAAGGTAGAACTGCTTACGCCTGATGAGGAAGTGGAACTCGCACGTCGCATTCGTCAGGGAGACCAAGCTGCATTGGAACGCCTTACCAAAGCAAATCTTCGTTTCGTGGTTTCGGTTGCCAAACAATATCAAAATCAAGGACTTTCCTTGGGTGACCTTATCAATGAAGGTAATTTGGGTTTGATAAAAGCAGCACGCCGTTTTGACGAAACAAGGGGATTTAAGTTTATTTCGTATGCCGTTTGGTGGATTCGTCAAAGCATTTTGCAGGCTTTGGCAGAACAATCTCGTATCGTGCGCTTGCCCTTAAATCGTGTAGGGGCTTTGAATAAAATCAGCAAGGCTTTTTCACAATTAGAGCAAAAATATGAACGTGAGCCTTCGCCCGAAGAAATTTCGCAAGTAATTGAGGGAATGACAGAGGACGAAATCGCAGAAACCCTCAAAATTTCGGGAAGACATACTTCCATAGAAGCACCTTTTGCGCAAGGAGAGGAAAATAGCTTGCTTGACGTGTTGCGTAATGACTCTGAGCCAGACCCTGATAATGTGCTTATTAACGAAAGTTTGAGCAGAGATGTCGCTCGTGCTTTGAGTACGCTTACACAACGTGAAGCAGAAGTTGTGCGTTTGTATTTCGGTATTTCTGCCGACTTCGATAAGCCTTTGGAACATGCTTTCACCTTGGAAGAAATTGGCGAAAGATTTGACCTTACCCGTGAGCGTGTACGTCAAATCAAAGAAAAAGCGATTCGCCGCTTGCGTCATACTTCTCGTAGCAAAGGTTTGAAAACGTATTTGGGATAAATATTATGGGGATTTTTCGCAGATTTTCGCAAATTACACGCAGATTAACACAGATTAGCACTCATCTGTTTAATCTGCGTTATTTTATCAGCGCAAATCTGCGAGAAATTCTTCTTCTATTCCTACTATCAGATGTCGCTTACTCTTTTTACCAACATTCACAAACCTATTTAGATGGCGATATAGCAAATATTGTTATGCCTTCGCCAAGCTACAACAAAGTGCTTACCGACCCTTTTGGCGTAACTGCGATGAAGGGTGAGATGTATCCGGGTCCTAATCGCTATTTTGCACATGCAGGAATGTCCGCCTATTTTAAGACAGTTCCATTTTTATTTCAATATATAGATACGCCTATCAATAGTGTTTATTGGGCTGCTGCACTCATCAAAATCTTCATTCAAGTATTGATTATTAGTCTTTTAGCAGGGTATATTTCGGATAAAAATAGCAATAAAAACGCATTTATCATAGCAGCCGCACTTATTACACCCCTATTTCAAACCACAGGTTATAATTTATATATGGGCATTATTGACAGGTCTATCACCTACAATTTCTTTTATGCCTTGCCTTTGGGCTTATTATTGCTGTATTTTTTGCCTTTCTATAAAGAAAAATATTCAGATAATTCGATTTTTTCGTGGATGATGAATTTCGCATTACTTCTTTTTATGGTCTTTTTGTCTTTTAATGGACCACTTATACAAGCCGTTATTCTCATACTTTGTCCTGCTATTTTGTTATATAAAGCATATAATGTTTTTAAAATTCAGGAAAATGTCCTTTTTCTCAAAAGAATTTGGCTTTCTATTATCCTCATTCCCAAGCAATTACTTTTCTTTTTTATCGTTTTCTGTTTATTAAGCCTCTATTCTGTTTATCTCGGTACTTTTAACAGTGAAAACCTCACGCATATCATTCCGCTTGCAGAAAGATATGCTCGTCTGCCTTTGGGCTTGTTTAATATGCTCACGCAAAGGATTGGTTTTGCCTTATTTGTCGCTGTTTTTATCCTAAATATCCTAATTATTTTCAAGTTAAAAAAGGTGCAAGAAAGTCAAAATTTACTATATATTTTCAAATGGATTGCCTATTTTTCGCTTGCTTATTTACTACTGCTCCCGCTTGGAGGCTACCGAAATTATCGTCCAAATATTGTAAGATATGATACTTTTATGCCGATTTTGTTGGCAATGTTTTTCTTTTATGGGAAATCTACTTTGTTTATTATCAGTTACTTAGTAAAAAAAAAGAAAGTTTTCTATTTGGCTACTATCTTGATTTTTAGTGGCATCATGACCTTTGCCGACAAACCTACAAAATACCTAAATGATTGCGAAAAAGCCGCTTTTGAGACAATTTCACATTCTCCCAAAAAAATTGTAGCTTTGGAAAATGACTGTAAAGTAATGGCTTGGGAGAAAATAACTGATTCTAGTCATTCCGAAACAAACGCTCGTTTGTTACATTATTGGGGTGTTACAAAAGAGGTGAAATTGTATTATCAGAAATAAAAACATAACAAGGCGTTTGCGGTTTAACAGCTTTATTTTCTAAGGAATTTATATGTTATTTGAATTTTGTTTTTATAGCTCACTGCTGCTCATCTTTTTTGTGCATGGAATAGTGTATGCCGTTTTGCTGTACAGAAAAGGTTTGCTCAATCAGCAAAGTTCTGACAAATGGTTGAGCTTTTTCTTGTTACTTTGTAGCTTATATATCACACCTTGGATGGTCGGTTTTGCGGGTTGGTACAACAATCAGCCTTACCGAGATATACTTTTTTATGTCCCTTTTCAGCATTTATACTGCATGGGACCCGTTATTTTTTTCTATGTGCAAGCCTTGTTAAATCCCTCTTTTCGTTTTGAAAAAAAGGATTTTCTGCATTTTATACCTGCGATTTTATACCTGATTTATTGCCTAATCATGGTCATTACGGATAAAATTATGTTACATGACTATTATTTTTTGGCAGATGGAGAAGACAGAGACTTTGATACTTGGTATCAATGGACAGGTTTTATTTCCATGATTGCTTACTTTGTGGCGGCAATTCGCTATTATTTTCTGTATAAAAAACTGATTGTACAACTTGTTAGCTATGCAGATGAAGTGTTATTTAAGTGGGTTCAACATTTTCTTTCTGCTTTTTTGTTGATGCAAGCCCTCAAAGTTACTTTTACCATTATTGAGTATTTATATCCTCCGTTGAATGGTTATATTGGTTCTTGGTGGTATTTTTTCTGCTTTTCCATGGTTTTCTACTACATCGCTATCACAGGTTATGCAAATTCTATAGAACTCAAAGTGCGGTTTAAGGTGAATCTGCTAAGTGATAATGAGGCTTTGTTATTAGACGAAAATGAAGCAGAAAATGAAATGGAA
>JAAFHL010000328.1 GCA_013298365.1 Bacteroidota bacterium
CTAAGTACAGCTTTTCTAAGTGCAGCTTTTTCAAGTAATTTAAACCATTGATTTTCTTTAATTTAGTAACACAGAACGATAAAATTGACGCTGTGCCTTTTGAGCGTTTGCCTTGTGCTTCGGATAAAAGGCATTGGCGGCAATGAAAAGTGTTGTATGAGTTTTTTTTCATTTTTAAGCGTTTAGGAGCGTTGGGAGAGGCAGCATACGGGCAAGAAGCGTTGAATTTGTGCGGCTGTTTGCTGGTATGCTGCCTGTGCGGAGGGATTAAGCGGTTAGTTTATCTACCAATTTCATTCCCTAATCGTATAACAGTTTCTCCTATTGTGTCAGGTATCCATACAGCTATACTATATACATTTTCAAACCACTCACCTGTTTCTTTATTTTCTAAATTAAGATTATGAATTTGAATTGTCAAACTATTATAGTCCCTTATTTCGCCATCTCCAGGATATTGAACTTCGCCTGTTCTCGGGTTTTTACCTTGAAAAAGTTGTTGAATCTCATCTTTTCTTGTTAAAGCCCTGTTTCTAAGTTGCCCTTTTGACATCAAATATATTACAGCTTTTGTATCTGTTCCTAAGTCTAAATAACGTAAAATAACATTTTTTAGACTTGTAAATTCTGCACTATCTGTGTCTCTTGTAAATTTCAACTTCATTAAGAAATCATCAAATGCTTGTTTCAAATCTATTTTACAAGTATAATGCTTCTGAACTTCTGTACGTAGTATATGTCCTTCATCTTCTTTCAAAAGTTGCTTTATTTCCGAAATAAACGATTGTGTTACTTTTCTATTGCTATCAATTATATTTGGCAAATCGTGGGGGGCAGAAACTCTAAACCAATCATTATGAAAATCAAATCTATCAAATTCATTAGAAAAAATATTTCTCCTTGCTAATTGATAAGCTCTCTGCAAAACAGCTTCCCTTTCCCATTCATTCAAATGTTTATTTGCTAAATTATTTTCCGCCAAACTTTTACGCAAATCCTCCTCATGTTCTACATAATGTCTATATGCGTTTATAGTTAGTTCATCAAGATAAATGCGGCAAAAACCCAAATATCCTCTTTTGTAACCAAAAAACCTTGCTCTTTGCTGTATTGTATCTACATTACCAACACCAACAGAACGGGGCATATAGGTTACTGTTAAGCCTTCAACAGTAAAACCTCTGTCTAAAGATTGCCCACCAACTAATATGTAGGAATAATGGTCTTTCCAATTTATTAGCGGGGTTCTTCCTTGCTGACTATTTACTAACTCTATTTTGGTAGAACTAATGGCATGTTCTAACCTATCCGTTGTTCGTTTATTACCTAATAAAATATCAAAAGTTGGCAAATCATTAACTGTTCTATTCAAATCATTATATGCTTTTTCAAAATCTTTTATTAACTGTATTTTATCTGGCTCATCATCAGGCATTTGCAACGTCATTACAAATAATTCTTTTAAATTATTAATCCATGAAAAATATTGCCTTTGGTCATTTTGAAGCCTTGAGGGATGTATCATCATTGAACGATTGCGAGTATCTTTTTTTATTTTACCAGCAGTTACACCTATAAAAAAAACTTTAAGAGCATATACAAGACTTTGAGGAGGCTCATCTAATGGCTCATCATCAGTCGCTATATCATCAATAGGAATTGGGCGCACCAAATTATGATTATCTATAAAAAAATTCTGCCCTCCAGTATAAGCATCGCCAGGGGTTAATAACTTAATAAAATTAGGCGAAAGCCTATCTAAAATATTAATGAATAAATTAGCTTGAGGAGTTGCTGTGTATTGGACGAAAGTATGATGTGGCAAAAGCGTTTTAAACTCTATAATCCTTCTATAAATTGTACTCAAATCTAATTCCGTTAATTCTTCCTCTGTAATTCCTCGTATAGCATTAAGTCTTGCCCTTGTATTTAGACTTGCTTGGTCTCCCTCGTCATCAATGATTAAAATAGGCACATCTCGTAAATCTAACCTTTGAAAAACTTCGATTAAATTTTGTAAATGGCGTGGGTTTTTCATTACTGTTATTAAAACTGTTCTTCTCTCATCTTCAGGAAAGGTTTCATTCTTCCATTCATTGAGGACTGTACTTATATCATCTCTATCAGTTGAAGTATTAGTTGGATTTTTTTTCACACCCAGCCATTTCCTGTCATACCTATCATTTAGCCTTAAATCCTTTTCAAGGCGTTTTGTAGATTGGTCTAATAGATTTGTAGAAATGCCTGCTATTACGATAACAATTTGATAATCATTATCTTTCGCTAAAGCTGTTAATGTAGTGAAAGACATTGTTTTACCACTTTGAACATAACCAAAAACAAGCCCCGTTTCTGAATTAGTTTTTTGTTCGGGGCTTCCACAAAGTGCCAAGATAGCTTTTGTTTCATCTAAAAGCCTATCTGTTGAAACTTTATCAAGTTTCAAATATTCTAAAAGCTCGGAGGTCTCCGCTCCTACAATTGCTTGCCAAACATCCATATTTATTATTTTGAAAGTGCCTCTGTTAAAAGTTTATTAATATTATTTCTAAAAAATGAAGCATTATTAACGCCACTCTCTCTTGCTATGACTTCTGATAAACCAATAGCAACAGCAAGGCGTAATAAAGGTGTAATACGTGATTTATCCGTTCCTGCAAAACTTTCACAAAAAGGATGTCTAAGTGCTAATCTAATCCCTATTTTCCGAATATTTCTATATGTTTTGGAATTATCATTTTCATATTTCTTTGTAAATTTGTCCCCTATTTCAATCCAATTTATTACATTACTATCCCATGAAAGTTCTACATCAATTACCCAATCAATAGCATTAAATTTTATTTCAAAAGTTTCAAAACTTGATTGATTTTGATTTGAAGGTGTCAAAAATTGTTCTGTTTTCTCTGGTTCGTTTTCTTTTGTTGTGATTTCAATTACAGGTTTGGGTAAATTTTGCTTTGCAGCCTCTACTGTTTCTTTTACCACTTTATCTGCGGACTCTTTAAATTCCTTATCAGATTTTCTAGCTCTATAACCTTCTGCTTGTTTTAACAAAGAAGGACTTTCATCTAAAAAACTAGATACCAATTCAATAAAAGTTTGCATATCTGAATCATTCTTAAATCCATCCTTTGTATGGCTCACTTGAAAACCTTCTAAATGCAATTCTCCGAAAATTCTCTTATCTTTAAATGAGCCTGTTTGCCCAAAAATTTCGTAAGGTTTAAATCCTTCATCTGCACTACCTAAAATCACTCGACCTCGTCTAAATAATGCTAATCCTGTTTTAGTATATATGGCTGGTTCTTCTAATATTCCGACAAAACCTTTTACAATCTTTAAGCCATCTCTAATTTCAAAATTTTCGGGAAGGTATTTTTTCCATAGTATGGCTTCTCCGTCTAAATCTTTATAGAAAGGAGCTTTTAATGGCTTAGGCTCTTCATAAACCAAAAGTTCGGTATTAAAATATATATCAAGTATGCCTTGTCGAAAAAAATCTCTGTAAATGCTTGTTAAATGTTCTTTAATCTTCCCTAGTGTTCTTTTTTGTGGTATATTATGTACCTGCTGAAGTTCTATAATAGTTTGATGATTAGTAGAATAAGCTTTTTTATTATAGACTTCAAGCGTTTCTATTTGCTCTTTTACTATTTTATCTACATCAAAAATCACAATTCTTTCTGTCGTTTCTCCCATAGCAGTACTTTTTACTAACCAATAGTTAGAAAACCAACATGCAGCAGATTTCATACCCATACCAAACTCCGACAAGCCTGTATTTATAGGAGGAATTTCAGCTGTTTTTAAAGCTCTTTCAAAATCTTTTTGATGGATACCTGCTGCATTATCTGTTATTGTAATCTTTTTATCGGTTTGATTAACTACAATATGAACTACTAACTTGAAATCATTACCTTCAAATTCTTTAAGTTCTTTTTCGTTTTTCAAAAAACTATCTATTGAATTATCGACAAACTCGGCGAGCGCAAACCAAGTTTTATAGTTTAAATGTCGTAAAGCAGAAAGAATAGTAACACTTGGACGTATATTTATTTGATTAATTTGTTCCATTGGCAAATAATTTTATTATTGGATTTTCGTTTTTTTCTGCATTTATCTTAACTATTTTACTTATTAAATCTTCATTAATAAGATTTTTCGCTACCTGATAAACGATTTCCACATTTACAGCATTGCCTAATGCCTTAAAACTACTTGCATAAGTATTAGGTAGTTGTATATTTTCAATACACTGTAGTCTTGCGCCTTCTGTTTTAGTAAGATAGCGATTTTCCCAACCTATAATTGGAATTTGTGTATTCGTGCAGACCAACGAAGGCGAAGACTCTGTCTTTTTAAGACGTATCCCCGAAGCTCTGAACTGAATAATATAGTTCTTTATTTTCCGCTCTCCATCTCCTACATTCCATTCTAATTTATGCCAACTTGCAATAGGTAAATCACTAATTTTAGCAACTACAGCCCTTAAATCATTTTCATACTTTAGATAAAAATCTCTACTTTGTTGAATATATCGTTTTTTCCAATTAGGAAAATTTTCACTTGTATTTATAGCATGGCTTGGCAAAAATTTATACTGTTCTTCTTTTGTCATTCCTTTGAGAGAAGTACCAAAAACGCCTTTATACTCTCCTAATTCTTTAGCCGTCAGCTTTTCAGGAATTTTACCATCTTCTATGGGGTAAGTTGCGCCAAATTCCATTCCCCAAATTGGAAATTTAGGTATAGAAACATTTGAAGGAATACAATCAATGAACTCTTGCCATACGTCCAAACATTTTAACTGCTCTTTCTCTACTAATTTTGCTTCTGGTGGGTTTATATCCAAAATCTTTTTAATATCAGTTGTTATATTTTCCTTTAAATCAACCCATTGAAAATGATTCAATCCTTTTTTACATCCAACAATATAAACTCTTTTTCTATGTTGTGGGATTCCAAATTGATGAGGAGAATAAACTCTTTCATCACAAGTATAGCCAATTCTTCTAAACTCATTATTCATATGTTGCCACATACTTTGATTATCTTGTTGAGTAATAAAAGGCACATTTTCTAAAATAAAAAAAGTAGGTTTATGAAAAGCTAATATCTTAATTATTTCATCAAATAATTTTCCTGAAATATCATCATTTCTACCTAACATTTTACCTGCTTTTGAAAATGGCTGACAAGGAAAACCTGCACATAAAATATCATGTGAAGGGATATTTTTTATATCCACTTTTTTTATATCTCCTTCTGGTTTAATTTCGTAATTTTTTTCATAAAGTTCTGATAAATTTTTGTCTATTTCAGAAGCAAAAACACATTCATGCCCTAGTTTTTTTAGAGCTAAGTGAAAACCACCTATTCCAGCAAATAAATCTATGAATTTTAACATATTAAATAGTATTTTTTGTATTATAGCAGAGTGCAAATATACATATTATTCTAAGTTCCACCTATTTTTTTTATTTTTTGGGGTGGGTGGGCGGGGTTTTCTACATCCTGCTTAACCACTAATGCGTGCGGCTGGGAAAAAACAACGGCTGCGGAGCGCAGGGTTAGTGCGGTGGGGCAGCGGTTGTTTTTTGAGCGTTGGCAGCACACACAGTTTGATGAGTTTAGCTTTCTACACTCTCATACAACGACTAAATCTACGCCTGTGCCTGCTGCGTTTCGCCTTGCGTTTCGGTTAGCAGGCATGGGCGGAGATGAACCTGTTCGAGGCATTTTTTTATTTTTTAAAACGTCCCGCTTAATTTTCACGCTC
>JAAFHL010000329.1 GCA_013298365.1 Bacteroidota bacterium
AAGAAATTGTGTGCATAAGACTGTATTTTTCACCTTGCCTGAGACGCATAAAATTGCCCTCATATATATCAATTTCATCATACTCGCAAGACAATGCCACATTTCCCAAACTATCGGCAAGCCCCCATTTTTTATTTTGGGCAATCAACCTAAAACCACCCAAATTTCTGGCAATCGTATCGTATTGCGTAGGTAGCATTTGCCGCCCATCTGCACCCATTGTTCCCCATTTCCCCTCTTTTTTCACAAAATAAAGTCCTGTTTTAACAAAACGAATATCATCATATATAAAATCAATTTCCTTATTCCCTTCTTTATTTAACATGCCCCATTTACCTTTTTGTTTTGCCTTGGCTAAACTCCCCTCAAAATTACCTACAAATTCATATTTTAACGGGATTTTGATAGCTCCACTCATATCCACAAAACCCCACTTGCCATCTTCATTTACGGCAGCCAAACCATGATGAAAATAGCCCAGTTTTTGATATTTTGGTTCAATCACTTCTGAGCCATTCGGCTGTATCAAACCAAATTTGTCTTTGACTCGCACAAACGCCTGCTCATCTTCAAAAAAATAGGTTTCATCATAGATACACTTTACTTTTATTGTTTTTGTGGAATCCGCATACCCCCATTTGCTGCCAATTCTGTAAGGAATAAGGGCTTGTGCAGACAAATCGGGAAAACAAATAGCAAAGAAATATATTGAAAAAATAAATCGGAGTGTTGAAGTTATACGCATAATTATTGGCAGGAAATGACGATGATTGTTATGTTTTTCCGAATAATGCAAATTACGTTCCAAATGTATTTCTAGCAAATTAGGGCATATTTAGGCATTTTTTTTTTGCATATTGGGAAAAAAAGAGCCTTTCAATTCTAATAAATGGAATCATTTACGCCTACTAAAATGGGTATATTTTGAAAACTTTTACCCATAAAATCATTCCAAAAATGCACAATAAACTCCCTACAACTTTATACAGTATTTTCAATCTATCGGCGTTCATCCAACCTTTTATTTTATGGGCAAAATAGGCTTTGAGGGAATCTGTGAGAAAAATTCCTAACAATGCAGCAAGCAAAAAAAGATACAATTCCTGCCCTTTATAGCCATTTGAACTTGCTTGCCCAATGACACTTATCCAAACCAAAAAGACAAAAGGATTTACAAAGTTCACCAAAAAACCTTTGGTAAAAAAACCTGCATAGTCCATTGCAGTGAGCGATATTTCTGTTTTCGCAGCTAATTTAGGATTTAGTAAATAGTTTAGCCCCATTCCTAACAATAAAAAACCACCTGCAATGCCTATATAAAACTGATTTTGCGCACTTTCAAAAAAGGCACGAAAACCCATTTCACTCAAAATAACACACAAAACATCGCTGATAATAATACCCCAAGCAACCGCCCAGCCCGATTTAAAGCCAAATTGAAAAGCGGCTTGTAACAAAGTGAAAAATACAGGTCCTACGAAAATAATCATTCCCAGCCCAATGAAAAACCCGTTAATTAGGCACATATTTTTTACGTTATTTGTGTATAATGAGTCATAAAATCTTCTCTCAATATTGTGTGCAAAGTAGCCAAAAAATAGTCTGCATTTTCGACAGAAAAACATATCGGCGGTTTGATTTTCAATACATTATGTTGCGGACCATCAGTACTTGTAAGAATCTGAAAATCTTTCATACGATTGCTCAAGTAATGTGTTTGTTCAGGCAATGGAATCTTTTGAAAATCAGTTAATTCTATTCCTAAAAACAACCCTTCTCCTCTCACATCTGCAATAATCGGAAATTCAACCTTCATTTCGGTCAATTTTTCTTTCAAATACGCACCTACTTTTGCGGCATTTTCTTGCAATTTATCTGCTTTTATCACAGACAAAACCGTTTTTCCAATCGCACAAGAAACAGGATTGCCCCCAAAGGTATTAAAATATTCCATACCATTTGCAAACGCATCAGCAACTTTTCGGGTACAAACAACCGCCGCCAAAGGATGCCCATTTCCAATAGGTTTTCCCATCGTTACAATATCAGGTATAACATTATGCAACGCAAATCCCCAAAACATTTTTCCAACCCGCCCAAAACCTACCTGCACTTCATCTGCAATGCAAATACCACCTGCAGCCCGCACATATTTGTATGCTTCTGCAAGAAAATGTTGAGGCAAATCTATCTGCCCACCACAACTTACAATGCTTTCTGCAATAAAAGCGGCTACATTTTTGCCCTTTGATTGAAGGTTTTCAATATGATGTTGAACGTGTTTTGCATATTGTAAACCCGTATTTTCGCCCTGATACAAGCCCCTAAAAGCATCTGGCAAAGGAACAATGTGCGTATGTTCAGGGCAACCGCAGCCGCCTTTTCCTTCAAATTTGTAAGAACTAATGTCTATACATGCTTGTGTATTGCCATGATAACCGACTTCTAAGGCGATAATATCCCTTTGCCCTGTTGCCGCTTTTGCCATTCTCAACGCCAATTCATTCGCCTCACTGCCCGAGTTAACAAAGTGCAATACAGACAATTCTGGAGGAAAAGTTTTCAATAATTCGGCGGCAAATGTCAAAATTTCATCATTCAAATAGCGGGTATTTGTGTTCAAAATCCGCATTTGCTGTTGCCCAGCATCAACCACTTTTGGGTGTTCGTGTCCTACGTGTGCTACGTTATTTACTGTATCCAAATATTTTTGTCCTAAATCATCTATTAAGTATTGCATTTCGCCCCGCACGATTTTTAACGGTTTGTCGTATGAAAGACTTAGGCTTTTTCCCAAGTGTTTTTTTCGATAATCTATTTGATTTTCAAGGCTTTTGTTTGCTTTTGATGATAAATAGGTCGAAGCAAATAAAAGGTTGGGATTTGGGCATATACTGGAAAAAACAGCCCATTGCGAAGGGCTTGAAACGCCATAAAAATCATGTTGAAATCCCAACATGTCTAACACAATTTGAAAATGCAAATGCGAAGCCCAAATTCCATTTTCACTTACATGTCCTATTTCAGCTATTTTTTCTCCCTTCAAAATAGGTTGCCCTATTTTTTTCCCGACTAAACTCGCTCGACTAAGATGTCCATATAAAGTATAGAAAGTCAGTTCCTCTACAACATGTTTTAAGATAATTGTAGGACCAAAATCTCTATGATTTGCATTATCATGGCAGGCAAATATCTCCCCATTTTCTACCGCATGAACAGGATTATAGGCTTTTGCCCAAAAATCTACGCCAAGGTGAATTGTCCTATGTTCGTAGCCCTCATTTAGCGGAATTTTATAGGCATTTGTGGTATAAATAGGTCTTGCTTCGCCATATCCGCCAAGCAATAATATTTTGTTATTATCTATAATTTTCTGTATTTTTTCATTCAATTTTTCGGATTGATAATCTTCAAAATTTCCTACAAAAGGTGAAGAAATAGATAAGTCAAAAGTTTGAAATTCACTTTCAACACTTTGAGGTAAAAGTTTATATATGTCCCAGTTTACTCGTTTTGCATAAAGTAAAAAAGCATCATACTTTTCACAAGGACTTAATTTACAAGCATCTCTGAAATAATAATGGGCATAATTCTCATCAATATTTCGCCATTTTTTGAGCAGTTCCCAAGCTTTTTTTTCACTTGCACGCAAATACAAATTCTCAGGATTTTCCTGTTTAGCAATCGCAGACTTTGTAAGACTCACCATTAAACGCATAGCAATACAGGGATACAAAACGGCTAATTCTTGGGCTTGAAGCGAAAAAGCCTGATGATAACCCATTAAAGTAGCTTTTGCTGCTTGCAAAGGCTGCTCACATTCCATCATATTATAGGCAAGCAAAATCGCTACATCATTGATAATCTGTGTGTAAACAGCATCGCCATAATCAATAAGCGCAAGGGTTTCGGGATTTTGTAAGTCATTAGTAACAACAATGTTATATTCGTTTGCATCATTGTGAATGATGCTTTTTCTTAACGACTGATATAGAGGCTGAATCGCTTTGAATTTCTCAATAAAAAAAAGAAATATTTCTTGTTCTTCTGTGGAAAACAAAGACAAGCTATTCTCTACCCACAAAGCGTTTGCAAGGTTCCATTCTCCATCATTTACCCTAATATCCTGCTGAAAATCTTGCAAACAAGCCGTAATTTCACCACATCTCTGCCCCAAAGAATAGCGTAAAGTTTCTCTTTTTGGCGTAACTTCGTGATATAAACGTCCTTCTATCCAAGACAATAACCTTACTTTTCGCAGATTTCCCTTTTCATCTGTATAATCAACAATCGCCTTTCCATCTTTGTCTTTGTATATGTTAGGATATAAAAAATCAGGATTTTGACTTTCTATATAGGCTAAAAGATTTTGTTGAAAAAGGAGTTCATTCACATCGGTTTCTGGCTTACTTATTTTTAAGATATAAGCATTTTCAGCACAAGTAATTTTAAAATTAGTGTCAATATAACCATTAAGGGCTTTTGCCTTGCCTTGTATGCCAAAATACTTGAAGGCAATTGCTTCAGCAGTTATTGTAGAAATGTTATAAAATTCAGACATCTGATTATGATAATTATTGTGCAAAGATAAACGAATATTGGCATTTTTACAAATATGACAAAGTTGCCTTTTATCCTAAGCACAATAGAAGAAAAGCACTATTGATTTAGCGCAAAAAATAGCCCAAATATCTTTCATTCGCATTTTTTTCATTTCAGCAATATTTTTTTGTGATTTATTGCTTTAAAATAAATAACTTTGCATACCAAAATAAAGTGTCCCAAAAAGCCCGTTTTTTTGCAACAAATAAGCGGTTTCTTCGTTCACTTTAAGTAGGCTGTTTTACATTTCTCACATCTTGATAACTATCTTTTCAGATGAAAAGTACACATATATTGGCTTGGATATTCGCAGGATTGACTTGCATGAGTCCTGCACCTTTTTTGGGCAACAACGAAAAAGAAGCACCTCTCAATAACGAAAAAAGCGCAAGAAGTAATCAAATTGTAAAAGTTCTGTTTAAAAATGACACAGAGTGTCGAAAAGTTATCAAAGATAAGCAACTATATGAGCAAGGTTGGGACTCTTTGGCGCACCCTCGTTTTTGGGGCGAAATACTGACCTTAGAACCAGAATACAGCTTGGTAAGTGCCTCCGATAATCGGGAAATTTTGGGCATTATTGGCACAAAACGTTATGAGCGACTCTCTCATTCTGGTCAAAAATATTTTAAAGACAGTACCAAAAATGCGCTTGGGCTTACAGGTAACCGCAATGTATTGGTTACAAATGGGAGAAAGGATTTTTATCTTATTAAAGAAACTATTCCTAATATCAGTCGTGCGATTGACATATTTATGGGCGAAGGCGTGGACCCTTGGTATGCACAAGCTATTTTGATGATAGAAAGCCCTGGCATGAACAGAACCTCTAATGTAGGTGCAAGTGGCGCATTTCAGTTGATGCCCGAAGTAGCAAGAGAGGGCGGCTTGATTGTGAATGACCAAGTAGATGAACGTTCTAATTTCCGAAAATCTGCGCAAGTTGCCGCACAACTATTGAGACGTGTATATATTGCCAAAACCCGTAACTTATTGACAAACAAAGGTATCTCTTTTAGTGAAGGTGATTTATGGTTTAAATTGATGGTGCTTCATGCCTATCATGGCGGACCAGGCAATGTAGCGGCAGTTGTCAATCATATAGGACCCGAATATGGCGGACCCTGGCTAGTGCAGCGTATGTGGGTTAGCTCAGCAGG
>JAAFHL010000033.1 GCA_013298365.1 Bacteroidota bacterium
TGCCGCAAATAGGGTCATTGAAAATAACCTGATACAAACGATCTCCTGATGGTGCATTAGAACATGTTGTGGAATTAGTCCCTACATATCCTGTAATATTTACCCATGTTACGCCCGCATTTGAACTTGCTTGCCAAGTATAGGTGGTATTTGCATTTCCACCCGAAATACTCATATCTACTGTGCCTCCTACACAAACACTTGATGTAGTGCTTGTTAAAACAGGTTGTACACTTACGGTACTTACATACAATACATTGGAAATTCCCGCAGGGCTACAGCCACCACCATTACACGTAAAGGTAGCTCTATAATAAGTATTGGCAGTTATTGCAGCCGTTAAATAGCTATTACCTGTTGCCCCTGCTATACTTGTCCAAGTTGTGCCATTTGCACTTTGTTGCCATTGCACAGTACAAGTTCCTGCACCACCTGTTGGAGTAGCTGTCAATGTTAATGCGCTACCTAAGCATACGGAACTTGCTCCAGCAATAACAATACTTGGGTCTTGATTCACTGTTACAGGTACTGAAATCGTTTTAGAACAACCATTTGTACCCACACCTGTCAAGGTATAAGTATTTGAACTGGTAGGGTTTGCAATGACAGGAGAACCAGTTGTATTATTCAAACCTGTAGCAGGAGACCATGAATAACTTGCCCCATTATAAGCTGTGATGTTTACACTTCCGCCTGTACAAAAGGTAGGTGTTGCAGGATTTGTATAGATATTAGGCAATGATTTTACGGTTATATTGACAGAATTTGTTCCTGTGGAAACACAGCCGCTACCTGTTTGACTTGAAATCACTCGATAATTTGTATTGGCAGCAATTGTAGGCGTTGTATAAGTAGCCGCCGTTGCACCTGCAATAGCTGTCCAAGTTGTACCAATATATTGTTGCCATTGATAAACGCCTGTACCAACACCGCCCGAAAGGGTAGCTGTAAGCGTTGTTCCACTTGTACCTGCACAGAAATTATTTGTACTTGCAGTAACTGTTACTACTGGGTCTGGAACAACATTCACACTTACAGAACTTGTAACAATTGTACCACAAGCAGGGTCGCTTACAACAACACGATACAAAGTATTAAGCGTTGGATTTTGGGAATAAGAAGTGGCATTTGTTCCAATATATCCTGTAATGTTAGCCCAAGTTGAGCCACTATTTGTACTTCTTTGCCAGGTATAAGTAGTGGCAGTATTTCCACCACTCATGGTCAAAACAGCAGTACCACCTGTACAGATAGTAGGGGTAGTCGTTGAGAGAAGTGGTTGGAATAAAATCGCATTTATCAACAAAGCATTCGAATATACAGTAGGACATGGGCTACCTACACAAGTATAAGAAGCTCTATAATAAGTATTTGTATTAAGTATCGTAGTATATGTATTAGAAGTGGCACCTGCAATAGCTGTCCAAGCAATACCATCTAAGCTATTTTCCCATTGAACAGAACATGTACCTGTCCCTCCAGTAGGACTTGCTGTAAGGCTAATGCTGCTACCCGTACAAGCAGATGCAGGTCCTGTAACACTAATACTTGGCATAGGAGTAACAGAAATTGCCACAGAAGCCGAATTAGTACATGTGTTAATATCTGTACCTGTAACAGTATAGGTTATGGCACTTGTGGGAGTGGCAACCACACTTGCCCCTGTTGTTGCACTTAAAGCTGTATTTGGAGACCAAGTATAGGTATTTGTACCTGTTGCTGTGAGACTTGTACTTGAGCCTATACAGATATTGTTAGCAGCAGCAGTTACAGCTACATTCGGCAAAGGATTAACGGTAATGGCTTTTGTTACACTTTTTACACAACCTGTAGTGGTATTTGTTCCTGTTACCGTATAAGTAGTTGTAGTAGTTGGTGTAGCACTAACAGTAGCACCTGTGCTTGCACTCAAGGTAATCGAAGGAGACCAGGTATAAGTATTTGCACCTGTAGCGGTAAGGGTTGTGCTATTGCCCAGACAAACACTATTAGCGGCAGAGCTTACAGCTACATTCGGTAATGGATTGACTGTAATGGCTTTAGTGGCACTTTTCGTACAACCTGTTGTGGTATTTGTACCAATTACCGTATAAGTAGTAGTAGCTGTTGGCGTTGCAGTAACAGTTGCCCCTGTTGTTGTATTTAATGTTGCAGCAGGCGACCAAGAATAGGTATTTGCCCCATTTGCGGTGAGTGTTGTACTCATTCCCAAACAAACCGCATTTGCTCCTGCTGTAATCGTTACATTTGGCAAAGGATTTACAGTTATGCTTCTTGTTGCAGTAGAAGAACAACCATTCAAATCGGTACCTGTAACCATATAAGTAGTAGTAGTTGTTGGTGTTGCCGTAACAGGAGAGCCTGTTGTTGCGCTTAAACCTGTAGCTGGCGACCAAGAATAGGTATTTGCCCCATTTGCTGTAAGAACAGAACTTGCACCTACACAAATCGTATTTACACTTGCGCTTGCTGTTACCGTAGGCAAAGGATTTACCGTAACATTTACAGGGATTCTCGCACTTTCTAAGAAAGAACAAGGATTGTAGCTACATACATAATACATTTTACTACTTGTAAGAACAGGGCTAACAAAAGTTGGACTACCTGTTTGTAGGAGATTTCCGCCTGTGGCTGCATCATACCAACGATAAGCCATAGCACCTGTGGCACTGATTGTAGCAGTATTACCTGCACAGATGGTAGTAGGAACAACACTTGCAGGTGGCGGAGTATAGTCATTGTTAAATTTCATCATAAATATATCCGCATCTGTAATACCAGAAGTGCTAAGATTTGATGTACCACTTCCAAAATCAAAATCTACTGTTCCTTTAAATGAACCTGAAAGAATAACATTATTATTTGCATCAAGATTTAACCCCTTTGCCATTTCATCTCCTGTTGAGCCAAAGCTACGCACATTCACAAAATTGCCCAAATCATCTAATTCTGCTAGAAAGCCATCATTCATGGTAGCTCCACCCGTACTACTCAGATTGTAAACACTCGTAGCACTTGGGTCAAAATCAACAGTACCTTTGTAGCCTCCGCTAATATAAAGTTTACCATTTGTGCCTACTGCAATTTTATGAGGAAAAGAATACGCATTTGCAAAAGTTTTTACCCAAACCAAGTTATAGGTAGAACTAAGTTTTAATATAAAACTATTAGATACTCCCCCGGTTGCTGTTACATTGTAAGTATTTGCACTTGGGTCAAAATCACTTGTACCTGAAAATGTGCCTACAAGATAGATATTTCCAGCTGCATCTCCTGTAATGTGAGTGGGAGCATAAGAGACAGAAGCTCCCCATAGATAAGAACCTGAAGCTGACCATTTCCGCAAAGCATAGCCTCCTACATCTTGTGAAAAATAGATATTCCCTCCAGCATCTGTGTAATTTTTATTTGTATAGTCATCATTGGTAGTAGAAACTAAACTTTCCCAAGCCAATGCTCCATTTGAGGTATAAAATGATGCGATAAAACCATCATAATTCCCATTAGATAAAGCACTTGAGCCATTTGCCGCAGAAGAATAAGCACTTCCTTGTGGATTAAAGTTAATCGTTCCATTATGTTTGCCAGTAAGTATAACCCTTGAGTTGCGAACAGATATATCTAATGGCATACACTGTCCCGTATAAAATTGATTCCAACTATTGAGATACAAAGCCCAAGACAAGCTCCCTGAATTATTCAATTTTGATACAAAGCCCGTAGTATAATTGATATTATTAGAACCTAAATTGGAGGTTGAACCTGTGGGGTCAGCATCAAATAAGTCATAATAATAGCCTGTGATATATACCTCATTTGTGGACATATCCACTGCAATCCCTGTCGGATACTCATTACCTGCACCGCCCATTTTGCCTGCCCATACAAAATTGCCCAAAGAATCCAATTTTACAACCGCTATATCTGTCCCGCCACTTGAACTAAGGGTAGATACTCCTGCACCAGGGTTTACATCTAAAGAAGAACTATAATAAAAAGTTAGCCATATATTCCCCAAATTATCCCTCGCTTGATAGGGTTCATATTCTCCCCCTGTCGAACCCATTCTATTTAACCAAGCATTATTGCTATAGGTATTTGGAATAGGTGTAACACTTGCCGAGCCAGTCGCAGTAGTCGCTGTACAACCTGTTGCATCTGTTGCCCCTACCAAAGTATAGTTATTATTATTTGCTCCAACAGGGATATTTGTTCCACTTATGTAGTTATTCAAAACCGTAGAAATCAAACCGTTAGAATATTGAATGGAATAGGGGCTTGTACCACCAGTAATATCTACTTTCATGGTAGAATTTAACCCTGTACAAGTAGAGTCATTGCCCGTCAAAGAGAGATTTGCTGTGCCTGTAAAAGAACAAGCAGATGAAATATCATCTATAAAAATATTCGCCCCATATTCGCTTGTTCCCCTAAAAATTAGATAGTTAGTTGATGTATTGAAACTACCTGGAAGATTATAAGTATAAAGATACCAACCATTTGGGCTTGATGTATAACGGGAAATTGTGCCAAGCAAAATGCCACTACTAGCATTTGTTGTAGTACTGATATACACAGCAAGTCTGTCATTACTGGTCGGGTAATTATTATCTCTATACATATAGAAACTTATCGTAGGACTTGTGTTTCCATTAGAAGCATTTACCAAACTAAAAGCAGGGGAAATCAAATCATTAGAAGTACCTGCCGCAAGGGTGCAACTACTGAAACGTGCCTCTCCTGCACCTGTTCTTGGTGATTGAGTAGGGCAGGAGCCAGTAGTCTGTCTTGACCAACCCGTTCCCGATGTCGTCCAGCCCGTAGGAGGGAATGTTGTACCATCAAAGGATTCTGTTATGACGGTTTGTGCAGAGAGTGAGTATGTCATCAAAGAAATGGCACAGAGCAAGAGAAAATGCCGCATTTGTGCGGCTTTTTTTTGTTGGATGTTGAAAAAAAACATGTTATTGTTTGAGTAAAGTTGTAATAAAAATGGTATTTTGTGTTTTACAAGAAGGTTTTTTACAGACTAATGGTTACAATGAATTGACCAAATGATTGAGCAGCCATTTTAAAAATATAAATACTTGTAACTTTGGCGTGTTAATCACTGGTACAAAATTAATGAAATATATTGTAATATATTTCATTAATTTGTATTATATTTCATTAATTCCTGCTGTAACGAAAAATAAGCGAAGCAATCGTACAATGCTTAACGGGTAACACTTTGTACGATTGCTTCGCTAGTTCACTCATTCAAAATTGCTTCACTTCGTTTCGCAATTTTTTATTCGTTCACTCGCTCGCAATGACACACTTACTTAATTCAACTTGACAAAGTAGAACCTAAACACAATATTTCAATCACATTATGGACATTACACAAGCAGAGTTTGACATTATTTTTGAAAAAGACCCGATTATAAAAAAAGTAATTGCATCTTGCGAGACCTTTAAAGTAACAACTTGGGGCGAGGATATTTATATCGCTTTGACAGATTGTATTATTTCGCAGCAAATTTCGGTGAAAGTTGCCAATGTGATTTTTGCTCGTTACTGCCAATTATTTCCCAATGAATATCCAAGTCCTGAAAAAGTGCTGCAAAAAACAGATGAGGAGATGCGAAGTGTAGGGCTTTCTTTCCAAAAAATTGGCTATTTACGCAATTTGGCTACTTTTCAGTTAGAAAAAAACTTGACTTATGATGATTTGCAACCGCTTTCTGACGAAGAAATCATTCAACTCATTAGCCAAGTGAAAGGTATCGGTCGCTGGACAGTGGAAATGCTGTTGATGTTTTCGCTCAATCGTCCCAATGTTTTTCCCATAGATGATTTAGCCATTTGCCAAAAAATCGTAAAAGCCTATCAACTTACGGAAGAAGGCAAGGCTTTGAAACAAAAAATGATAGAAATTGGCAAAAATTGGGAGCCTTTTCGGACGTATATATGTATGTATTTGTGGCGATGGAAAGGGGAATTTACCCCTGCAAACTCAACTGATACGCAATAATGCCCGCCGCAACGCCTACATTCAGCGATTCGGCTGCACCTGTACCTTGTATTGTGAACATTTGGGCATGATTTTTTGTGGAAAGTGAAATGCCATTTGCTTCATTTCCCAATACAATACAGGCATTTTTTGGAAAAATTACCTGTTGAATGGCTGTGCCGTTCATATCTGCTGCGTATAATTGAGGCGAAAGCGCGAAAAAATCAGGCGAAAGCGTTTTAATATAAGCCACTTTTACCCGAAAAATAGCCCCCATAGAACTGCGCAAGGTTTTAGGATTCAATATATCGGCTGTTCCCTCGGTGCAAATAATATTTTTGATGCCAAACCAATCGGCAATGCGCAAAATTGTGCCTACATTTCCAGGGTCTTGAATGTTTTCTAATAAAAAACTATACCCTTCTGTGAGAAAATGGGGCGGAATTTGGGGCAAAGGCTTCGCAAAATAGTCATTTTCGGGAAAACGGATAATGGTAATGATGCCTTCGGGTGAATTGAGGGTAGCAAGTTGTTTAAAAGCTGCATTTTCTGCCATAAAAATGGGAAAAGATACATCTAAGGGCAATAAAGGACTTATTTTTTCCCATTGCTCGCTCAAAACAACGACAGCCACCATTTCAAAGCTGCTATGAAAAGCTTCTTGAAACATCTTGATGCCTTCTATCAAAAACTGCCCTTCGGCTTGACGATGTTTTTTTTCTAATAATGATTTAAAAAATGTTAATTTTGCTTTTGAAAGAGGAATCATAAATTTATTATTTGCGAAAATCTGTGCTAAATCTGTGCAAATCTGCGAGAACCAAAACAATGGTAACAAAATCAGCCTTAAATAATGCAATACAAAGGTATTATAAATATTTTAATTTGCCTCTTTTTGGCAACAGAAATCTCATGTGAGTCTCCCAAAAAGGACACTATGCAAACGACTATCTCGACCAAAGTAGAAAAAAAACCTCAAAATGCGCCACCTGCGCCTAAAAAGCAATACAAAGTAGGCGATATTGTGGATACCTATAATAATGTACCTATATATTATAACGGACGTATTTTGAATGTAACGGAGCGAAATGTTGCGCCTGATGGTTATAATATTGGTTTGAAATATCAATGCGTAGAATTTGTGAAACGCTATTACTACGAGGCTTACAAACACAAAATGCCTGATAGTTATGGCGATGCCAAAGATTTTTTTGACCCCAAAATTGCTGATGGCGCATTAAATCCCAAAAGAAATTTGCTACAATTCAAGAATTTTGGCAAATATCAGCCCTTGCCTAATGATATTATTGTGTGGAAAGGCAATAAAGGCAATCCGTATGGGCATGTAGCGATTGTGTCTGATACGAATAAATATACAATAGAAATTGTGCAGCAAAATCCTGGACCAAGCGCATCTTCGAGGGTAGCATTGCCGATTGTTTGCTATGAAGGAAAATGGAAAGTGTGTGCATTAGATGTGGTAGGTTGGTTGAGACGAAAATAAAAGCGTTTTTTTCCTTTTTTTTATGGAAAAGCAAAATATTGTCTCTCTTTGGAGTGAAATAAGGCTTTTTTTAGAAAATATTAGAACTTATTAAAAAAATATTAAAAAATATTAAAAAAATATTAGATTTTTCTTAACCTTTTTAATAAGTCTTCGTACAATAGCATATATTTCAACACACACACATTTTTTCAACACAAAAAATTTAATTTCCTTCAACATTATGAACAGATTCAATGGTTTTTTATCGCTTGTTTTCGTAGCTGCTTTTGGTTTAGTAGCATGTAATGGAGATGCTGCTGCTGATGAGCAAAAAAGAAAAGATGATTCGCTTGCTGCGGCAATAGCACATCAAGATTCACTTACAAAGGCAACAACCGCACCTGTGGACACCACAAAAAAAGTAGAATCAGCGACAACTACGCCTGACGCAAAAACGCAAGCTGGTACAAAAACAAGCACAACTGGCACAAAAACAAATGAAGTGAAAACCAATACAAGTGGTGGAGCTACTACTACTACAAGTACGACTTCAACAACATCTTCGACTACGACACCTGCAACACCTGCTGATACCAAAACTGATGCACAAAAAGGCGGTGGCGAAAAAACACCAGACGCAGTAAAAGCGGGACCTACAGACCCTAAAAAAACAACAGAAAAAGCAAGCAAAAGCGGGAAACAATAATCTTACATTTCAATCATTCTTTATTTTCAATATTCATAACACACATTTTTTTTAATAATATGAACAAATTTCATGGTTTTTTAACGCTTGCTTTCGTAGCAGCATTGGCATTGACATCTTGTGGAGATACTAATTCCGCAGACAATCAAAAAAGAGTTGATGATTCTATTGCTGCCGCAGTAGAAAAGCAAAAAGCGTATGATGACTCTATCGCAAAAGCAGTAGTTGATACGACTAAAAAAGTGGAAACTCCTGCAACTGATGTGAAAGCAAAAGAGCAAGGTGGCGTGAAACCTACAGTAGGTGGTGACAAAGGCAAAACAGCAGCAGAAGTCAAGCCTACAACTGACAATGCATCTGGAAACAACAAGCCATCTGACCCAAAAGCTGACTCAAAAGATGCAGAAAAAGGGGGAAAAACAGGTGAAGTGAAAAAAGATGCAGAGAAAGCGGGTAATGTAGAACCTGCAAAAACAGGCGAAAAAGCGGTAAAAGGTGGCAAAGTGTCGAACTAATTTGCTGATTAGGGCATAAGATAAAAGGCTGTCGAGCAATCGGCAGCCTTTTATTTATCCCTTCTTAAAACATTATTGCGCAATTGTGGCATACGCTTTAGCTTGTACTTTGTTAAAATACGCTACAAAAGAAACTCCTGTAAATTCCCGGTAAACCTATTTATCTTTTTACCGCAAGTGCTTGTTCATCTAGGAAGCGAGATACTAATTGCAAAGCATCGGGAGCAGGTTCATTGTGTGGCAGACGAGAAAGTTGCAAAGATTCTATCATAGAACGCAAAGTTGCATCTAAGGTCATTTCTTTGTGGTATTTTTGGTAGCGCATCAATATCCAAAATTCTAATAAATTTTCGAACCAAGCCACCCAATTTTGGGGAAGACATGCTGCTATTAAGCCAAAAATATGCCCGAAAATGTAAAAAATGCGAGCATACCAAAAGGGACTTATGCCTCTTTTGCGTAGCAAATCTCTCAAAAAAGCTTCATGACGGGCTTTTCTTTCCCGCAAATCCTCCATTTTGCCAGCATGACTGTTGATTTGCCTATAGCAACCCAAACGCATGTATTCTCTTGCGTGTAGGTCTTTGATGAAATATTCTGTGCGTTTTTTTATATCTATTGCCATGAAGGTATTAACATTTTTGACAAAGATTAAGTTGGCTAAAACGAGTATTTTTTACTACATCACAAAAGATCTTTTCAAAATATCTCTACCATGAGGTCCTTCATTGCAAATCACGTCAAAAACAGAAATGCCTGCCAAAAAGCCTTCAAATACTTGAGTATAAGGCACAGGCGAAAACCATTTAGGCTGCGATTCGAGTGTGGCATCAAAACTTTGGCGGAAATCGTTTTCATAAAAGCCAGGCTTTTCATATATTTCTATGAGCCTTACAGGTGTTTCTATTTGCAGAATCTGCAAACAAGTTGCTTGTATTTCGCTATTAAAATCTAACAAAAAATCATATTTTTTCTCATAAAATGGCACAAATTTATCTTCATAATATTCAAAATAAGGAGAACTTCTATACGCAGTTTCCAATGATTTCCAATGATTTTTTTGCCACAAAGACTCATACGAAATGCGTTTGTCCCGAATAGCCTTACGCTCCCCTGTGCGCTGCACAGGCACAATCAAAGGCAGGCTTCCGTTTGTGGTTTTTATCCACATACGATTTGTATATTGTTGTTTGCTATAATGTTCTGCTATTTCTATGTTTATTTCGGCTACATTTAATGCCGCAGCATACCATGCACTTGGCGCAAAATAACATAAAGGAAAAATGCTCATATCGTTTTGTATTAAAATATTTCCCTATTTTTGGCTTGAATAGGCAAAAATGAGGACAAATATACAGATGATATAGACATGAAAGCATTTTTTTTGCATGAATACAATCATTTTTATGGAAAATTCGTATCTATGCTATATCTTCACAGCGTTTTTAATAAAACGACTAATTTTAATCTTTATGAACAAATTTTTTTCAATAGGAATATCTTTCCTTTTCCTTGCAGTTTTCTTTTTGGGGTGTGGGAAAAAATGCGACCCCACAAAAGACGTAGCAGTAGGCGAGCAATATTTAGCGATACAATATATGCGTGCCTCTGATGGCGTAAATTATTTAGATGTTTGGGACGCAAGTGTGGTAAAAGTATTCCAAGATACAACAGGTGGGGTAAATCCTACATTTAAAGAAATTACGCCTGGCTATAAAAATGGCGTGTTTGGTCCTTTTTATTATACCAAAAACTTTATTAGTGCCACAACGGGCGAACCTGTATTAGAACGCATGTTGAGCCGTACATACAAATATCACTATCATATCAAAAAAGGCGATGGCACAGAAGATGTATTTAGGGTAGAATTTCAGCTAAGTGCAGATGAATGTAATACGACTTGGAAAGTACTCAATATTTATCGCAAAAACTTGACAACCAATAAGTTTGAAATCATTGAGCAGTTTACAGGTACAGAAAAAGCCGATATTATTTTGGTAGAATAATAGCCTTGCTTTAACCTCATATTCAAGTAATTACCGTTTTTTGTGATGCTTCGGCTATTATATTCTTCAGATGTAATTGTTTAGGTTCTCGCACACTTCGGCTACGCTCACTGTACAAAATTAGCCCGCAGATTTACGCAAATAAACACTAAATTTGCGCAAATCTGCGGGCTTTATTTGCGAAACAGTTCGACAAGTCCACTGTAAAATCTGCGAGAAATTAGGCATAGTGCAAGAACCCAAACAATGGCTAATTAATGGGCTTGAAATCAGCGTTTTCCCCAACATATACCAAACGAAGTTCGCCAAAAAAACGATTCAAACATTCCCATTTGCCTACTTTCTGCTCGTAATCATGCCTAAAATCTTCAAAATTAGGACACACTTTTTGCAAGGCTTGTGTAAAAGTCAAAAGCCATTTTCATAATATAATTTCGGTTTTATCTCGCAGCGAAGCCATACGTATTGAAATCCTTGTACTAACATATCTTGCAAAATATAGCTTAAAAGTGTGCTTGCATACCCTTTTTTTCGATAGGGTAGGGCAGTATAGATATAATGGATATGACTGTTTGCCTTCATCAATGCTGGATATTTCTCTCCAAAATAAGCATGATGAATGTCCGCTATATGATAGTGCATAAACCCACCCGTTAGCCCTTGATACATTATCGTAGCAAAAGCATATATTTTTTCGGGTGTACCATAAAAATAATAATCTGTTATATACGCTCCTTGCGAAAGACGGTAATTGTATGCAAGGTCGTTTGTTACAAAATGTTCGGTTTTGGGTGGCTGATTCAGTTTGAAAATTGCGTTATTCATCTTTTTCTTTTCTTAATGACTGGGGACAAAACTACGCAAATTATCGTTTTGATAAAAACATTTAACTTCTTCTGTGTGGCTTGCTCATAGAAATATGGTGTACTTTTTTTGAGAAAAATAGCCTAAAATTATGTACTAAGTTTTTCAATATTCGGCAAGCTCAACAAACCGCTCATTAACCAAACTCAGTAACAATCGGTCAGTGCGCCTGTCGAATCTTCTGTGCAACAAGTACCGTTTTTATGAGAAAGCCATTCAATTCTTAATCCACGCTATTTATCAATGTTTTGCCCTTTTCAAAAGCAGTTATATTTTGCAAAGTCGTTTTTAGGACTTCGATAGTTCGCAAATATACGAACTTAGGAATAAGTGAAAAAATAGGTTAGCGTATTTGTTATTTGGAAAGAAATTTAATTATGATTGCTTTGCTCATTCCTTGCGAAGTAATTCAAGCCTGTTTCACGCAAAAAAGAGTTTCTTATTTTTATAAGAAAGCCCTATCAAACCAAAAAAAAAAATTTGCTTTTATCAAAAAACTACTTACCTTTGTAAAAAAATAGCGAAAAACAGATAAAGGGAGAAATATTTCTCCCTTTATTTTTTCATGTTAGTTATATCATCTTATCTTTTTTCAATGCTTAGTCCAGAAATACAACAAACGATAGAAAATATTATTATTACCGCAAATCCTGATGTGTACATTGTGGAGATGTCGCTGCACAGAGGTGGGCGTTCGGTGCTGTTGATACGGGTAGATACGGATAATGGCGTTAAATTAGAGGAATGTATTGACCTAAATCGCAAGATTGGTAAATATTTGGAAGATGCCGATGTGTTTGATTTTGAATATAATTTGGAAGTAACTTCGCCAGGTGTGGGTGAGCCTTTGTTGCTTGCAAGACAATATCAAAAAGAAATCGGACATCGTTTGCGGGTGATTATGGCAGAAGATGCTGCTGTGATAGAGGGGGAATTGTTGAGCGCAGGCGAGCATGATTTTACGCTTAAATTAGATGTGAAAAAGCGCAAAAAAGGTGATAAAACCATTCCTGAAACAGAAAAAACCATTGCATTTTCAGCAGCAAAAGAAGCAAAAGTTGTTTTTATATAAAACTTCATTCATCTTTTCATTTTAATATAAAATAGACATATAATTGAATTTGGGAAGAAAAACTTAGTTTACTAAAAATTTTACGGGTTTCGTTTGTAACGTGTGCTTTAACCTGCGTTTAGCAAAGCACAAGCTAAAGCGTATGCTACAATCCTACAATAATTTTTTAAAAACTTTCAACTTTCCATCTTCAACTTTCAACTTTCATAATATGGCACGTAAAAAAGCAGTTGTAGCCGCCCCTGTTGATGATTCTAAAATAAATTTGATAGAGGCGTTTCAAGATTTTTCCAAGCTCAAAAGCATAGACCGTACTACGCTTATGGGCGTATTAGAGGAGGTATTTCGCAGCATGATACGTAAACAATACGGCTCAGATGAGAATTTTGATATTATCGTGAATGTAGATAAAGGCGATATTCAAGGCATTCGTGAGCGTATGGTGGTAGAAGACACCGATTTGGAAGATGAAAATAAGCAAATTCCTTTGAGTGATGCTTTGGTCTTAGACAAAGGCTATGAGGTGGGCGATGAAGTGGCAGAGTCGGTCAATTTCTTGGATTTTGGACGCAAAATTGTACAAACTGCCAAGCAAACTTTGACCCAAAAAATCAGAGATTTGGAGAAAGAAGGCATTGTTTTGCATTACAAAAACCTGATTGGAGAGGTGATTGTAGGTGAAGTGTATCAAGTTTGGCGCAACGAAACCTTAGTTACGCACGAAGATACGGAATTGATTATGCCCAAAGATGAGCAAATTCCGAAAGATAGATTTAGAAAAGGCGATACACTTAGGGCGGTGATTATAGATGTGGAATTGGTAAACAATAACCCACGTGTGATTATTTCTCGGGCTTCTCCTTTGTTTTTGGAAAAATTATTTGAGGCAGAAGTTCCTGAAATCTATGATGGCTTAATAACCATTCGTGGTGTGGTGCGTGAGCCTGGCGAGCGTGCAAAAGTAGCTGTAGAAAGCTATGATGACCGAATTGACCCTGTTGGGGCGTGTGTGGGTATGAAAGGCGCACGTATTCATGGTATTGTGCGGGAGTTGCGCAATGAAAACATAGACGTTATCAATTATACCACAAATATTGGCTTGTTTATTCAACGTGCGTTGAGTCCTGCCAAAGTTACCTCGGTTCGTTATGACGAAAGGGACAAAACAGCACAAGTATTTCTTCGTCAAGACCAAATTTCTTTGGCAATTGGACGTGGTGGTACAAATATCAAACTTGCGAGTATGCTTACAGGTTTTGAATTAGATGTTTTCCGTGAAAATGAAGATGTGTTTGAGGAGGAGGATGTTGATTTGGACGAATTTAGAGACGAAATCCAAGACTGGATTATAGACGAGTTCAAGCGTGTGGGTTGCGATACGGCAAGAGATGTTTTGCGTTTGTCGGTAGATGAATTGGAAAGACGCACCGATTTGGATAGAGAAACAATAGAAGAAGTGATGTCAGTATTCCGCAGCGAAATAGAAAGCGAATACGAGCCTGAACAAGAATAAAGTTAGTTTGTTAGTAAAAAGACTTGGTGCATCTTCGTGTGTATCAAGTTTTTTTGCTTTTAAGGGTACTCAGCAGTGGCAGGGATTTACTCACTTACCTTCCAAACAGAAAAGCATAATTATGTTCAAAAAGTAGTAAAAGAATAACATTGAAATTATTTTTTATGAAAAAGCCGCTTCGCAGTGATGCGAGGCGGCTTTTTTTCTTGTTTATTTGTTAAATTGCAACATGCACGAACCTTTTTGGCACATAAGCAAACCTTTTTTCATATTCTTCCCCCTAATTTTGCCTTATCAATCTGTCTTTTGTATTATCACAAAAAAAATAGCATAAGAATTTGATAATTACTATTTTATATCAATAAAGCCTCATTATAAAGCCATTTTATTTATCACAAACTAGCATAAAATGTAATTGCTTTGAGGAACTACTTACATCTACCTTTGACACATCAATTTCAATCATTCAGTCTCATATTTAAACATTATTTTTATGAAAAACAAGCTTATTTATTTTTCCAATCAATTCAATTTCTTGACAAGCCTTACAAAACATGTATTTGTTTTTGTTATAGGATTGAGTAACTTGCTCGCTTTACAAGCGCAATGTATAAGTACAAATACGGCTGCAGACCTTACTCTATCAAACAATGGACAGAGAGGTATTATGTTTGATATAGTTGCTACAAATGACATTATCATTAATTGTTTCTCGCCATACTTATATAATGGCGTAACGGGCACCTACTCTATTTATTACTGTTCTGGAAGCTTTGTAGGAAAGGATAAGAATCCAGCCGCTTGGACTTTTGTAGATTCTGCAACCAATATAACAGGTACCGCAAATGTAGCTACTTATATTCCTGTTTCGGTAAATATGCCTATACAAGTAGGAGATACGGTCGGATTTTATATTACGGCAAGAGGAACTAGTCCTTCATACGGGGGCATAAACTATTTGAATGATACAAGTTCAGTAGGTACGCCACATATCACTGATGCTAATATGACGATTTTGGCTGGAATAGGCAAGGATTATCCTTTTCTACAAAGTTATGTAACCCGTAGTTATTTGGGACAAGTGCATTATAGTTTAGCTTTTTCTGCGGGAGAAGATATAAATACCTGTGGCAATTTGCCCGTGAATTTGGATGGTTATGCTCAAGGTACTTGCTCAACAACTGTATGGACGACCCTTGGTGATGGCACATTCAATAATTCCAACCTTAGCAATGCAATTTATACACCGAGTACAAATGATATTGCAAATGGAAGTGTGGCTTTAGTTTTTTCAGGTTGTACTAGGACTGATACCATGCTATTAAATATTGCCCCTATTCCTGCTGCGCCCACTATTCAGGCAAGTAATTATAATCCTTGTAGCGGTACACAAGTGCTGCTTACCGCAAATGCCCCCATAGGACTAACTGGGGTAGAATATCTTTGGTCAAAAAATGGAACGCCTATCAATTATCAGAATGGGGGAACGGGAACGTATCTTGTGAATGTAGGCAATACAAGTGGTTTGGTCAATTATTCTGTTCAAATGATTTATGCAGGAAGTACCTGTCTCTCGCCATCTGCTGTGAATATAAATTTGAATGTCTTTGCACCCACAGCCACGATTACCCCTACTGGTCCTACTACATTTTGTGCCAACACGCCCACTACCCTCAATGCCACCGCAGGTATGAGCAGTTATGTTTGGAAAAGAGGCAGCACAACGGTTGGCACAAGTAGTAGCTATATTCCTACGATGTCAGGCAATCATAATGTAACGGTAACAGATGCAAATGGCTGCACAA
This sequence comes from Bacteroidota bacterium, assembly GCA_013298365.1. Taxonomy (GTDB): domain Bacteria; phylum Bacteroidota; class Bacteroidia; order J057; family J057; genus JAAFHL01. Next base: position 15,963 of record JAAFHL010000033.1, read on the forward strand.
AATCCTCCACAATCGTGAGCATAACGGTAAAAGCTATTCCCCCTGCAAATGCAGGTGCAGATAAAGCCCTTTGTGTAGGAAGTCAAGTAGCGATTGGCAGTACAGGAAGTAGTACATCTACCTATACCTGGTCGCCTGCCACAGGCTTATCAGATGCCTATATTGCTAATCCATTGGCTTCATTGTCAGGCAATTATACAGTAACCGTAAACAACCCTGCAAATGCTTGTAGCAATACAGATGCAGTAGCGATTAGCTCACTTTTTATTCCACAAACGCCTACCATTAGTTCTGTGCAAAATGGCAATCTGATAACAATAAGTTCCAATACACCTGGCGCAAGTACGATAAATTGGTACAGAGATGGGGTAGGTTTGTACAGCAATAGAATGCCTAATTCCAGTATCTCTGTTACACCTTCCAATCCCACAAAGGCATATACGGTTCGTTCCAAAGGCGAAAATGGCTGTTTATCTATGCCTTCTGCCGCAATAAGTGTAAGAATGGGGGACGAAAAAGCGGGGGATATGCTTATTTCGCAAGAAAATATAATGCAAGTATATCCCAATCCTGTAACACAAATGCTTAATATTCGACTTCAAAATATCATAGAAAACGAAGGGAAATTGTTTTTATACAACAATATAGGACAAATCGTTTTCGCCAAAAATATCAGCCTTCTCCATGGCAGCGCAAATGAAATACTTGATTTGCAAAACCTTGCGGCAGGGATTTACACACTTACCTTCCAAACAGTTAGTAGTAGTTTTGTTCAAAAAATAGTAAAAGAATAAAATTGAAATTGTTTTTTCTCGAAAAAACCGCTTCGCAGTGATGCGAGGCGGCTTTGTTTTTGAAGAAAAGGACAGTGCTTAAAAGTCGTTTGGGAAATAAGCTAAACCTCTTTTTTGCTAAGGTCAAATGATTGTATTATGTTTGTCTTTTGGTAGTAAAGCATATTTTTTTGTTAAAAATAGGATTCTTTTTGCTACTTTTGAGTTAAAATTTCTTATTTATATTTTGATGAAAAAACGAAAAAATTATGGTGCTTATATATTTGCAGCCTTGTACTCTACAATGGCTTTGATAGCAAATAAATTCTTTTTAAAACCAGGATTTATTCTCCGTTGGATATTATATTATGGCATTCTTGTCGGAATCTGGCATTTAATTGACTGGTTACTGAATCTTCCTAATCATAAATTTCTGCGGTGGATATATACGATTGTAGGGATTAGCATGTATATATTTACGATAGCCCAACTTGATTTATATGTATTTCATCTATTAATCCGCTTTGCAGGGTTTAGTGTTTGGGATTTCTATGCTGCTTTAGGAATATCCTCTATAGGTGCTATTATTTTTATAGAAAGTATCAGATGGATGAGAGAAAGAGAAAAAGCCGAAATTGAAAACCTAACCCTACAAGCAGAAAATATTGAAGCTAATTTTCAACTCTTAAAAGAGCAGGTAAACCCCGACTTTTTGTTTTACTGTTTGAACCAGTTAAAAATGATGGCAAAGACAGATGACCCGAACATGGAAAACTATATTTTGAAATTGGCAGATGTGTATCGGCAATTTTTAAAAAAAGATACAAATAGCCATTTTCTACGAAAAGAATTAGCCCTTTTTCAATCCTATATGTTTTTGATGTGTTATGGAAGGGAAACCATACTATCTTTTGAGGTAAAGGTATCAGATGCAGCACTTGAACAAAAAATACCCGTTTTTGCGTTGCAAATGTTGGCAGATAATTATATAAAACATCATGATTTTTTGGGAAATAAATCTTTGCATTTCTCTATTTTTCAAAAAGAGGCAGAAAGTATCACAATTACCCATACTCAGGCTCATAAAATAACTGCTAACAGCATGGATACAGAACAGTTAGCAATGTGTTATGCTTTTGAAGGCATAGAAAATGGGCTAAGAATTGAAAAAGAAGCCAATATTTATTCCTTCACTTTAAGCTTATTTTAATCATGTTTTTCACACAATATAAACAAAATCCAGAAAAATATCTGCTGTATCTTTATCCGCTCCTGATGCCACTTCTTACCATGCGTGCAGGAAGAGTTCCTATTTACTCTTTTCAAGATGCACTTACCTATTATCTGTTTACAGGCTTTCTTCAACTCATACTTTTGGTTTTGATTCAAAAAGTACTCTATTCAGGTATGTACAGTCAATTTATTAGGTGGGGAATTGCTTTTTTTGTGGGTGGTTTGGCACTTTTCATTTACCTGTTCTTGGAATTTGAGGTCTTTCATTTTACAGAACGACTCGCATATCCGCATAAATGGCAACCTGTTCCAAGATATATTCTCAATATTCCTGTTATTATCGCCTTAGTACAAGGGATTCAATCTGCGACAGAGCGAAAAAAGATTGTTCTCAACAATATTATGTTGGCAAATGAGAATGCAAAAGCACAACTTGACTTGCTGCTTCGGCAAGTAAATCCGCATTTTTTGTTTAATTGTCTGTCTGTGTTGCAATCTATGGCACGCACCAAAGATGAACGAACAGAAACTTTTATTATAAAATTGGAAGAAGTGTATCGTCAAACCTTAAAAACGGACAAAGGGACTGTAACACTTCAAGAAGAATTGGATTTTTTTAAGGCGTATATGTATTTGATGGGTTTGCGTCAAGAAAATGCTATTTTTGTAGATATAAAAGTTTCGGAGGAGGCATTAGCATATTATTTGCCTGTTTTTTCTTTGCAATTATTGGCAGAAAATTGTATCAAACACAACATTGTTTCTGTTTCCAAACCTTTGACCATTCGTTTGTATCAAAGGGAGGCAAAAAGTTTGACCATTTCCAATAATTTTCAGCCCAAAAAACAAAAAAATGAGTCTTTTGGTATTGGAATTGAAAACCTACAAAAACGTTACGCTTTGGAGGGAATAGAACAGGGCGTAGCAATAGAAAACGACCAAATCACCTATTCAACAACCATAAAACTATTAACAAAATGAAAATTCTAATCGTAGAAGATGAGCAGCGAACTGCGGTTATGCTCAAAGAATTTATTGAATGGCATCCTGCTTATCAGGTTGTGTCTATTTGCGATAGCATCGAAATGACGGTGAGTTATTTGCGGGAGCATCAACAAGACTTAGATGTCATTTTTATGGACATAGAATTGTCTGACGGGCAATGTTTTGAGATATTCGACAAAGTTGCCGTTACGTTGCCCGTTGTTTTTTGCACGTCTTATGACGAATATACGATGAAGGCTTTTAAAAATCAAGGCATTGATTTTATTGTAAAGCCATTTAGTGCGGAGGATATTCGCAAGACGATTGCCAAAGTCGAGGCATTAAAAGGGAATTTTGCCAGTCAATCTACTCAAACGCCGAACATTAAAGAGGCTTTGACCCAAAAACAGCCCTATCAAACGAGTTTTCTGGTGCGTTTTCGGGAAAAAATGTATCCTGTGGCGGTGGCGGATATTGCGTATGTTTCTTTGGAAAATGAAACCGCCTATTTATATAATTTTAAAGGCGAAAAGTTTCCGATTTTTAAAACGCTTGACGAGATTGAAAATGCGATTTCGCCCCATCAATTTTTTCGCATCAGCCGCCAAATGATTATTAGCAGGTATGCCATTAAAGAAATAGAGCCTTATTTTAATCAACGAATTGTGGTTCACTTAACCGTAACTGTACAAGAAAAAGCACTTGTTCCTCGCTTAAAAGTTGCGCCTTTTTTGAGCTGGGTGGAAAATGGGTAAGTGGCAGTTATCAGTGAGCAGTTATCAGTACTGAGTTTATCTTGAAATTAATGTAAAGTTGCAATGAAAACATAATCAATACTTTAGTTCGACATCGCTCACTACAAGTGCGGCTTTGCTCCTTTTTTTCTTTGCGTGGATATTAGCTAGTTATTTTCGAGCTATTCCGAAGCCAATTCTTCTATTCATTTAGATACAGGAGTGCTATATATTGAAACGTAACCAATCATTCAGAAGGGGTGCAATTTTAAAATAATGTAAAAAGTTATTATATTTGTATTCCAATAGTGGAAATGGTCAAATAATATTGAAAAAATGGCGACGAAATTAGAAAAGAAAGTAGAAAATGGGGAAGTATGGTTCC
>JAAFHL010000330.1 GCA_013298365.1 Bacteroidota bacterium
TATTTCCAGAAACCACAATCCAGTCTTTATTTACCCCTAAACTTGGATAGTCAAACCAACTTGTATTGGCTGCATCAGCATCTATTAGAAAACGATTCCAAGTACCTGTGGGGTCATTTGTTTGAGAAACCGCCACTAATAAGGCAGAGTTTGAAGCCTGCCCATTTGCACAAGATACCAAAATCCAACGATTGCTATAACTGTCATACACGATTTTAGGGTCAAAAGTACTCGGATTTGTGCCACCTGTACCTGCCCAAAAACCATCAGCAGTTACAGTACTTGTTACTGTTCCTGTTTTGCTTTGAATACGATATTGCGTATTTAAGGTAACCATCAAGTGATTAGGTCCTGCCGCAGCATGAATATCTGGCGGAATAGACGCTCCATTGTCGTCAAGTGCATTGAAGTTTGCTGTAGGAGCAGGAGATGCTGCACGAGTAGCCGAAAAGTCATGTACAAATTTCACCGCATTTTCTATATCTGCGGCGGTAACAAGATGATTGCGTTCAATTTCCGCTTTCTCATCTTCGTCTTTTTCAAAATCTCTCACAACGATAACAGGTGGGTTAGCCGCTTCATACGCTGCCAAATCGCTCACATTTACCGTAGATGGCATAGGAAGTGTTGTCGTTTCGGACGGGTAGGTTTGTCCCATAACCAGTAATGGCATGGCAACAAGGAGGAAAATAATTTTTCTCATTTTAGATAATTAGAAAAGTTAATGAATATACTTGCGCAAATTGCATCAAGTAGTAGCCAAACAAAGGGTAAATTTACTACTTTGGAAATTCATGCACAAATAAATGTTTGATTTGTTGTAATTTAGTGTTTTTTCTACTTATATATGTAAGTATCAAGTTTCTACTATCCAAAAAAGCAGGAATAAAGTTGCCCTTATTCCTGCTTTCATATAGTGTCTATTTAATAAGCCTATCTCATCAAAGTTACGTTTATAGCCGCTTATTCAATAAGTAGTTTTCCATATTCTTTTTTGTTATTATAAAATAAACGATAAAAATACACACCTTTTGGTAATTTTCCTAACATTATTTTTGCATTGCTACCCTCAAATGTTTGTGATACTACTTCTTTCCCTGTTATGTCATACAAAATAAAGGTAGCCCCTTGTACTTGCGGTAGCTCTATATACAGCATATCTTGCGCTGGATTGGGATAGACCTTGCTCTGTTCACTGATGAGTGCTGACTGATAACTGACCGTAGTATCGCAAACCATAGCCCCGAGATGGTAGTTTGGGTGGTTGGGTAACGAATTTTGGTTATAATTAGGGAGGTGTATAGTGTGTTGCAGAACATTACAAGCTATACCTATGGCATTAGGATTTTCGATAACATGTAATACATCTTCACCATTTCCACAGTTTAGATATATTTTTCCATCTGGTGCAAGTTTTTGAATATTAAAAAAACTGCCAAATGGAGATTGATAACCATCATATACAGCCACAGTCATTTTGGTTGCCAGTATGTTGGAGGCGGTTAAATCTAACTGAAAAATCGTATCAGAATTAGATATATAAAGCAGATTACCATTAGGAGAAAATTCGACATCTCCTACATTTTTAGCAAGATTTAGCGAAATCAGTTCCACATCTGACAATAAGCCTGTACATCTATCAAAGTGAAAATAGTGTATTTGGTAAGGTGGTCGAAATCGAACATATTTATCGTCTTGTGGAGAGAATTTAGAAAAAGAATTGTCCCATTCGCCATCAATAACAATATTTGGTCCCGCTAACTGCTTGCCTATATAACGTATACCATTAATATCTATTAGGACACGATGATAATATCGGGTAGTGTACTCAGGAATAATGAGCCACCAATCATGCCCATTTGCATGTTTTACGGCTTGAATGCAGCCCCAAGTGAGGGGGGAAGAAATAATAGGTACATTTTTTTCTATTACTTTTCCAAGTCCATTATTATAGGACATATCTATTATACTATAAAGAAGATGAGAGCAACCCCAAAAGGGATTTTGAGGTGGTTCAAATATGCCTACATAATTATAGTGAAATAAATAATAGATATTAGAAAGTTTAGGATGTGGTAAAATTAATGCTCCATATGGCGTATATCCTCCATACCCAGATTGGTAATGTTCATAAATATTAGGACAAGGGCTGAGGCTATCCCCATTTTCCATAATTTCATGGTTGTGATTAATGACTTTTACCCCATTTGTATAAAATAATAAATTGCCTATACTATCAGAAATGTTGCTAGCTGTTTGACGAAATTTTATAGGCAATTTAATAGTATCTACTGAAATCTGATTATTTGAAAAAGCTAACAAGTTACCACCTTGTTTGTTAGCGGTTATACCAGTATTTCCAAATACCCAAATATTATCGTAGCCTTGCGTATATCCTATTTCTATAAGTAGAATATTCAGTACAAAATATATTATATTTTTCATAATTGATAAATTTAAAAGTGAAAGAGGCTGTCCAAAAAGTAAAATGGGCAGCCCTTTTCATTTTCTTCGCAATGTTATTAGTAATTCTACAGGAAGATTTTTAGGATAAAATAGTTGTAATTTTTAATACAAAAAATTTGGATAATTAGCTGATAATTAGTATTTTTGTTCACTGAAAGCGCAAAAATATGCAAGTAATCTTCAAGCCAAATTATATAAATCAAGGGGTGTTATTTCCCTTAGATTTGAATGAGAAAGTGTGTGGGAATCACGCATGTAGGGTAATACATGAGGTAGTTTCCCAGTTAGATATAAGTAAAATATTGAAGCAATATAAAGGCGGAGGGACATCAAGTTATGACCCACGGATGTTGCTTGGACTGTTGTTTTATGGGTATTTGAACAACATATATTCATGCCGTAAAATAGCGAAGGCAATGGAGGAGAATATCTATTTTATGTGGCTATCGGGTGGTCAAAGTCCTGATTTTCGGACGATTAACGATTTTCGGGGGAAGAAATTGAAGGGCGAGATAGATGATTTATTTAGCCAAATCGTAAAAATGATGGTTCAGATGGGATTGGTAAGTTTGGAAAAACAGTTTGTAGATGGGACAAAAATAGCGGCAAATGCGAGTAAATATAGTTTTGTGTGGAAAAAAAGTGTGGAGAGTCATAAAGAGAAATTGGAGGAAAAAATCAAAAGTGTGTTGGGGGATATAAAAACGGCGATACAAGCAGACGATGCAGCCCCGATTGCGCCCGAAAAAGTTACCATAGATAGCAAAGTTTTAACAGAAGAAATCGCAAAAATCAATGAAAAGATAGGGGAATCGAAAGCGAATAAAGGGGTAAAAAAGCAGCTTAAAGACTTGACAGAAAAGAAGTTGCCGAAGTTGATTGAGTATGAGGATAAGTTGGAAACGTTGGGAGATAGAAACAGTTATGCCAAGACGGATACAGATGCTACTTTTATGCGGATGAAAGACGACCATCTGGGCAATGGACAGTTAAAGGCAGGGTACAATATACAGATTTCGACTGAAAATCAAATCATTACGCATTATTCAGTCCATCCAAATCGCAATGATTACAATACCTTAACGCCTCATTTGGCAGGTTTTGAGCAACACTACGGCAAACAATCTACGGTTATTGTGACAGATGCAGGTTATGGAAGCGAGGAAAATTATGATTCATTGAGCAAAGCAGGCATTGAATACTACATACCTTACCCTAGTTTCCGCAAAGAGCAAAGCAAGAAATTCAAAGATAATCCATTTAACCCCCAAAACCTATTTTACAATGCCGAATGGGATTTTTTAGTATGCCCAATTGGACAAAGAATGGAGAAAAAATATGTCAAAAAACACACCACAGACAACGGATTTGAGCAAACAAGCACAGTTTACGAGGCCAAAAATTGTCAAGGCTGCCCATTGAGGGGAATGTGTCATAAAAGCAAAGAAAATCGCCAAATCGCTATCAATCATAAACTTAACGCTTTCAAAGCCACCGCAAAAGAACAACTAACGAGCGACAAAGGAAAAGAGATTTACAAAAAACGCTGCATTGAACCTGAACCTGTTTTTGGAAACCTCAAACAAAACAAAGGCTTCCGAAGATTTACCCTCAGAACCATGCCCAAAGTCAGTATTGAGTTTGGGTTATACGCTATTGCACACAATTTCGCTAAATGGCTAAAGGCTGGTTTAGAAATGCCTGTAAACTCCTTTTTTGATTTTTTTGCCTCCTTTTTTTGCCTTTTTTTCAACGCTAGGCTCACTAAAACCTCTTCTTTTTGCTTAATTTATGTTATAGGGCTTTCTTTGTTTTTTACGCCATAGAAAATATAAAATAGGGGCTGTCCTTTTTGGACAGCCCCTATTTCATATAGTGCCTATTTGATAAGTCTATCTCATCAAAGTTACGTTTCCATTATAGACTTTGCCACCGACTGTGATTGTATAAAAATATACACCATCGGCTACATCTCTGCCTTTTTTGTCTTTGCCATTCCATGTTTTTTCTACACTTAGCCCTTCAAAAAGCATTACGCCCCAACGGTCAAATACCGTAACTGTATAGTCAAGTGTTCCATTATATTGAATGACCCATGTATCAAAATAACCATCATTATTAGGGGTAAAGATATTGGGAACGAAAACCATTGCATCTGCAACAATATAAGGGGTTTTGACAATATGACTTACACAACCATGCTGATTTGTAACTGCCAAACTAACGGTATATTCACCAGGTAAGGCAAAGTTATGCGAAGGATTTTGCGCTGCTGATATAGCACCATCTCCAAAGTCCCAAAACCAAGCAATAGCATTTGCTGTGGTGTCGCTAAAAATAACGGTTGTACTTGGCAAATACATAGAATCACCCACATTTGGGGTAGAAGTGAAACCGCCAAAAGTGGTATCAGAAACGGTAACAATTGGCAATGTCATGGTATTGTTACAACCACCTACTCCAAGTGCGGTAAATGTAACGGTATAGCTACCAGGTGTTGTGAAGGTATGTACTACCATAGGTTCGTTGCTTACAGCCGTTTGGTCGCCAAAGTTCCAAATATAGCCAACTTCATCGCTTACATTTTCTGCAAAATTAACCACCAAAGGCACACAACCTGATAGATTTGTGGCATACGCATCTATAACAGGTGTGGGGATAACCACGATTTTTACGCTATCTGTATTGCTACAATCACCTTCTTGCAAGGTCAGATAGTAGGTTGTGGTATCGCCAGGCGAAACTGTAATCGTTTGCGCCGTGCTATCTGCTATTTGCCCTCCTGAAAACCAACTGTAAGAAGGACTTCCGTTTCCACCTGAACCGGTAAGTGTAGTGCTTGTTCCTTCGCAAATAACGCTATCACTTACACTGATTTGTGCTTCTACGGCAGGTGCAACGGCAATTGTTACCACATCAGACGTAGGACACTCACCCGCTACACTTGCGGTGAAGGTATAAGTTGTAGTTTGTATAGGCGTAGCTACGGTATTTTGGGCATTAGGCGTAGCCAAAGTACTTGATGGTGTCCAGCTAAATATTACATTTGGCGCAGGTGGTCCGTTGAAGATAAATACACCATTTAAGGTAATAGACTCACCGCTACAAATCACTTGGTCTATGTTGGTAATATTGGCGATAGGCGTAGGTTTTACTTGTACCAAAACCGTATCTCTATATCCTTTACACCATTGACTTCCTACTTCTAAGCTAATGAGCATGGTAGTTGTAGGGAAAACGGCGGTTGTTGCTTGATTAGGAGATGCTATCATTGCCGTAGAACCTGTACCTAA
>JAAFHL010000331.1 GCA_013298365.1 Bacteroidota bacterium
TGGCAATGGCTGCTGCACCTATGATGGATAAGGCAGATGCTGATGGTGTGGCTGATGAATTTGATAAAGAACCTGAAACCCCCGAAGAAGCTCAAAAAGTAGAAAAAGGCAAGCAAAAAGCAGAAGTACAAATTCGCAAAAACTTGCAAGAAACGGCTTTCTTTTTCCCACAACTTCGCACCAATGAAAAAGGGGAAATTATCCTTGCTTTCACCATGCCCGAGGCTTTGACAAAGTGGAAAATGTTGGGTTTTGCACATACGCAAGACTTGCAAACGGGTAGTATTGAGGCAAATGTAGTTACGCAAAAAGATTTGATGATACAACCTAATGCACCAAGATTTTTGAGAGAAGGCGATAAATTTATGCTTTCAGCCAAAGTTTCCAATCTTTCTGACAAAGACGTTTCAGGTACTGCCGAGCTTAAAATCATGGACGCTTTTACAGGAAAAGAGATTACGGGTTTGTTTGGGGTAAAAAATAATACCGTTTCCATTTCTGCCAAAACCAAACAAAGTGCTTTGGCTGCTTGGGAGATTGCTGTACCAGAAGGTGTACAAGCCGTTATTTATCAAGTAGTTGCGCAAGCTGGTGATTTTTCTGATGGAGAAGAAAATGCTTTGCCTGTGGTGTTGAACAAAATGTTGGTAACCGAAAGTTTGCCTTTGCCCATTCGTGGAAATTCTACTAAGACCTTTATTTTTAAGAATCTTGCAGAAAATAAGTCTTCCACTTTGCGCAATCAGCTTTATACCTTGGAATTTACCTCAAATCCTGCTTGGTATGCGGTGCAGGCTTTGCCGTATTTGATGGAATATCCGCACGAATGTACGGAGCAGTTGTTTAGCCGCTATTATGCAAATGCCGTAGCTTCGCATATTGCCAATTCTACGCCACGCATCAAGCAAGTATTTGAGCAATGGGCAAAAGATGCGAAATCTCCCAATAATGCCAAGCAAGCCCTTCTTTCTAATTTAGAAACCAATCAAGAACTCAAATCTGCTTTGCTTGAAGAAACGCCTTGGGTCTTAGATGCAAAAGACGAGACAGAAAGAAAGAAAAGAGTGGCTTTGCTATTTGATTTGAATAGAATGGCAAATGAGTTGGGCGCAATCGAGCAGAAATTGGTGGATAGACAGCTAAGTGACGGAGCTTTTACTTGGTTTCCAGGCATGAAAGATGACAGATATATCACACAAGTGATTGTCTTAGGCTTTGGGCATTTGAAAAAAATGGGTGTACCGCTTTCTCCTAGTATTACTAATATGATGGAAAAAGCCCTGCCTTATTTGGACAATGAATTGCAAAAGGAATACAGAAATTTGAAACGCTATACAAAGGCTGGCGATATGGACAAAGACCATTTGAGCTATTCTGCGATTCAATATTTGTATATGCGCTCTTTTTATTTGCCGCCGTTTGTGGGGGCATTGAGCGGAGTCGAAATGTCCTCACAAACGGCTGTACCTATCGGCTTGGACGAAAAAGAGGCATATAATTACTACTATGGACAGGCTAAAAAATATTGGCTCAACCAAAGTATGTATATGAAAGGCATGATTTCTTTGTTTTTGTATCGTGGAAAAGATGAAAAACTTGCCAATGAAATCATTGAATCTTTGCGTCAAAACTCCGTTTCTAATGAAGAAATGGGCATGTATTGGAAAGCACCGAATAGCGGTGCAGGATATTGGTGGTATGAAGCCCCGATTGAAACACAGGCTTTGCTCATTGAGGCATTTGACGAAGTGGCAAAAGATTTGAAATCGGTGGAGGAAATGAAAATTTGGTTGCTCAAAAACAAGCAAACTTGCGACTGGAAAACCACTCGTGCTACGGTTGATGCGTGTAATGCTTTGTTGATGACAGGCAATAGGCAGTTGGAAAGTACAGAAATGGTAGAAGTGAAATTGGGAAATACAGTCGTAAATCCTTACTCACGTCCTGACGCAAAAGTGGAAGCAGGTACAGGTTATTACAAAACCGCTTATCAACCTTCGGAAATAACTGCGGATTTCGGGAAAATTACCGTTACCAAAAAAGACGCTGGCATTGCTTGGGGTGCTGTTTATTGGCAGTATTTTGAACAATTAGACAAAATCAAATATGCCTCAACGCCGCTTGCCATTCGCAAACAAGTGTTTGTAGAAAGCAATAGCGCAACAGGTCCCGTTATAACGCCTATTTCATCTGGCGCAAAAATCAAACAAGGCGACAAGGTGAAAATCCGCATCGAAATTCGGGTGGACAGAGACATGGAGTACGTACATCTCAAAGACATGCGGGCAGCAGGATTTGAGCCAGTTTCTACGCTTTCGCAATACAAATATCAAGATGGCTTGGGCTATTACGAATCTACCCGAGATTTGGCAACGCATTTCTTTATTGGCGATTTCTCAAATGGCATCACGACTATGCAAAGCATGTATGCACCTGAGTTTACTACGCATAGCGAGGGGATAAGAGTAAGGATTGAGTAAATAATAGTGGTTGTTGAGCTTGTCGAAACGCCACATAGTGGTCGTTTCGACTCCGCTCAACGACCACTTAACGCAAAAAACGGTTCACTTTTTGGAGTGAGCCGTTTTTTATTTTGATTTGTTTAGGAAATGGGCTTGTTTTGTATCCTGTTTAATATATACAAAACTACTAGTATGGTAGATTTTTTTATTCCACCAAATTGCAAAAAACCTAGACGATAAATGATAACACCATACCAAGCCAAATACTACGCTTACGAACTCCTAAAACGAGCCAGCTCAGATTCATCAGAAAAATTTGGTGCAACTTTGATGGATGCGCAAGTCGAACTTAACCCACATCAAGTAGAAGCTGCTTTGTTTGCTTTTAAGTCGCCTTATTCCAAGGGGGCTATTTTGGCAGACGAAGTTGGATTAGGCAAAACCATTGAAGCGGGTATATTGCTCAGTCAAAAATGGGCGGAAAATAAAAAACGCATTCTTATTATTTGCCCGTCATCATTAAGAAAACAATGGGTAAATGAATTAGCTGATAAGTTTTATTTGAAGTCGGAAGTGATGGAAAGTAAGAACTTTAACGCAAAATATAAAAACGGCATAAAAAACCCTTTTGATGATGGAAAAACCATTAAAATCTGTTCGTATCAATATGCGAGTAAAAAAGCGGATTTTATTCAGCTTACCTCATGGGATTTGGTGGTGTTAGATGAAGCGCATTATTTGCGAAATGTGCATAAAAATCCTGAAAGTATTGCCGCAAAAATTAAAAATGCGCTCAAAGACTACAAAAAAGTACTTTTGACCGCTACACCGCTTCAAAATCGCTTAGATGAACTGTATGGCTTAGTAGGTTTTGTGGACGAACAAATATTTGGTGACATCAAAACATTTAAAAAACAGTATGTAAATGGGGAGGGCAACCTCTTAGAACTAAAAAACAAACTCAAATCTATTATTCATCGTACTTTGCGGCAAGATGTGCGGGAATTTGTGCCATATCGTGAACGTGTGCCGATTACCCAAAAATTTGTCCCGACAAATGATGAGCAACAACTTTATAACAATGTCCTGGATTATCTACGCAACGAAACCATCTATGCCTTGCCCCGAGCGCAAAGACATCTGATGGAATCTGTTATGTTTAAATTGTTAGGCTCATCTTCTTTTGCGATTGGCAAAACGCTCGAAGCCCTCATTAAACGCTTGAATCTCATGCTTGCTACCTCAAAAGTAGTGGAGGAGGAAATCATTTCTTGGTTTGAAGAAGAATATGAAAATTATGATGATGAGCGTGATGAGGCGGAGGAAGAAAAAGAAGAACCTCTAACAGAAATAACCGCCCTTGATAAGGAAAAAATCGAAAAAGAAATTGCTAACCTCACAAAATATTTGCTATTGGCAAATACCATTAAACAAAATGAAAAGGGCGAAAAGTTAATTATTGCATTAGATACAGGCTTTTTAAAATTGCAAGAACTTGGGGCAAATCAAAAAGCACTCATCTTTACAGAATCTACCCGAACACAACAGTATATCTTTGAACGTCTTTCTCAAGAAAAATATAAGGGCAAAATGCTGTTGTTTAATGGCAGCAACAATGACGAACTTTCAAATGCCATTTATAAAAAGTGGGTGGCAGATAAAAACAACTACGGCAAGTTATCCTATTCCAAAAATGTGGATATAAGAAATGCTTTAGTTGATGCCTTCAAAAGTGATGACTATCAAATTATGATTGCGACCGAAGCTGCCGCTGAAGGTATCAACTTGCAATTTTGTAGCATGGTGGTAAACTACGATTTGCCTTGGAATCCGCAGCGAATCGAGCAAAGAATTGGCAGGTGTCATCGCTATGGACAGCTGCATGATGTCGTGGTAGTCAATTTTTTGAATAGCGCAAATGAGGTTGAAAATCGAGTATTTGAGTTGTTGGAACAGAAATACAAGCTGTTTCAAGGCATTTTTGGTTCTTCTGACCATATACTTGGGAGCATTGAAAATGGCGTAGATTTTGAGAAACGTATGATAGAAGCCTACAAAAAATGTCGCACAGCAGCAGAAATTGATGCTTATTTCAAAGCCTTAGAAGAAGAATTTAAAGAGGCAATTAATCAACGTATTCAAGAAGTGCAGAGCGTTTTGTTTGACAATTTTGAGGGGAGTGTCATCAATAAATTGAGAATTACCTATTCCGATACCAAAACTTTCCTCGAAAAATTTGAAAAATGGTTATGGGAAATTACTCGATTCTATCTTGTCAATTTAGCCGCATTTGAAGCCCAAGATTTTACGTTTATGCTGAATGAAACAGGCGAAAGATATACCTTAAATAAAAAAAGAACTGATGCAAAGCATTATCGCATACAAAGTGAGGTTGCCAAAAAATTACTTGCCAAAGCAAAAATCGAAAAAACTGATAATGCACATTTAATCTTTGATTTGGCTTCTTCTCCTATTCGTTACAACGAACTGCAACAACTCCGCGGCGAAAAAGGATTGCTAAAAATCTCCAATCTTGCCGTTCTTTCCGATATTGAACAACATGATGCCTTGATTTTGACGGCTATTACAAAAAATAAGCATGTCCTTTCTGAACAAAATATTCATGATTTGCTCAATCTTAGCATACAAACGGAGGTTTTTGCTAAATGGAATACCGATAATTTGGAAAAACTGCACCAAAAAAACAAAAAAGAGAAATTAGCTTTTTTGGAAAAAACAGACGCTGCTTTTATGCAAAGGGAGTTTACCAAATTTGAAACTTGGGCAGATGATAAAATCCGAGCATTAGAATTGGATTTGAAAGAGGAACGACAAAAATGGAAGGAACTGGAACGTGAGCAGCAAAAAGCAAATATTTTGGCGCAAGAACTCATTGAAATTCAAGAAAAAATCGCCAAAATCAAGCGCAAATACAGCCGACTAAGACAAGAAATTTATGACCGAGAAGAGGAAATTAACGAACAACGAGACAACATGATTGCCGAGGCAAAAAGCAAACTTACCAGAACCATCAAAGAAGACGAGTTATTTACGGTTTCATTTGAAATTATTTAAGGCAATAGAGTAGGGACAGGACATTGCCCTGTCCCTACTCTATTGCCTCCACAGACAACGTAATAGCATGATTGCCGAGGCAAAAAGCAAACTTACCAAAACCATCAAAGAAGACGAATTATTTACGGTTTCCTCAATTCAGGTAGAGACAGGGCATTGCCCTGTCCCTACCTGAATTGAGGAAACAGACAACGTAATAGCATGAT
>JAAFHL010000333.1 GCA_013298365.1 Bacteroidota bacterium
GCGATCTGTATTTTATTTTTTTATTCATCAATTATGAAACAATCCATGTTCATCGTTGCGTTTTTTTTGATTTTCTTTGTTGCATGCAAAAGCATGACAAAAGAAGACGAAATCCAATTATCGAAAGGCGCACAACTAAGAGAAACGCCTTCTTCTATGATTACCTTACATTCTCACAGAGATGAAGTAAGAAATTATCTTTCTCGAATTGCAAGAGCTTTAGTTTATCTAAATTCAGATGAACAATTAAGTGGAATTATTGCTAGTCAGTGTCTTACACAGGCTTATGATAATGATTACAATGCACTTTTGGAAAATGTAAGAAACGAGTACTTATCTCAAACAGGTAATGACTTGTATGAAATGTTAGATGCGATTGAACTAGCACATTATGGTGATCAGTCAGTATCTATAAGCAGTTTTGCGGGAACTTTAGTCATAGGCAATGTCACATTAAAGCCTACTATATCTTTGTTTTTCCTAAATGATAATGGCGATTTCTTAAATACAAATTGGGACGGCACTACTGTAGGCAAAACCTGCGTTGGGCAATTTAGAGATTTAACTAAATCAACTTATACTTCATGGTCTCTTAACAGCGAAGGAACACATCAAACAACAGAGATAGAAGAAAGTGATGTTTATGATTCTCCTATTTGGTTTGTTGGTGCGTACTTAAATGAGTATAAAATTGGAGAAGAGTTAGGAACATTTGATGAGTTTTATACAATAGCTGGAAAATGCTATAAGTATAAAAACCCTTCAACAGGAATTAGTGAGTGTCAAAAAACATTTAACACTACAACATGTCCATGTCATAATGGAGCAGGTAGTAATGATGACCCTAATTGATACTGCGTCATACTTGTAGTTTGAGTAATTAAAAGTTTGGGGAAATTAGCTATCTAATTTCCCCAAACCAATAAAAAATGTACCTTTGTCCACTCATTAATATTATTTAAAAGTCGTTTCTAATCAAATACAAACAATTATGAATCAAAATATATCAATTTCTATCGTAATTTCTATTTTTTGTTCTATTTTCTGTGAAAATATGTATGGTCAAAATTCCTTCAATAATATTTTTACTAATATAGATTCTATTTCATATAATATTACTACTTTTGGCAGCTTTGCTCAAGGTTCTAATTTTTCAGAGGGTTATTACCTTACTAATGAAAAAATATATAAATACAACAAAACAAGTATGGAGGAACTCACTCTTAAAAATAATAGTAAATTAGACTTCGATTTTAGAGCAATTTGCTGGGGAAAAAACAAAATGTATGTATATGATTTTTCTGGTGTAATAATAGAATACGATACCTTAAATAAAAAACAAATATCATTACCCATAAACACAAAGTTTAAAGGTAAAGATTATAGCATAATGTCAATTAATGCTGATGGTATATTTGTTTTTGAAGACAAAAATCTTCTTATAGCATATGTAGTTCCAATGGGAAGTGAAAATTTTAATATGTATAATGCTAAAAATTGGTATTCACGTGGCGTTATAGGAATATTTGAAAGAAAAAATGATAAATATCAGTTAGTTCGCTTGGTTAATAAAAGGTCAAATATTTTTCTTACACACAAATACTTGCCACATCTACAATGGGTTCGATTTCATTGCAATGATAATACTATTTATGTTTCACAAGAACCAGATTACTCAATTACAACCTCTAATGTAAGTACAACAAATAAAACCACATTTGGACAAAAAGGAAAATATGATAATAATTCGATATTTCACACTATTCCATCTATGGAAGAAGCTAATGAAAGGAGAGAATTAGCTTACAGATATGTATCCACTCAATACTTAGATATTAGTACTGATAAAGAAGCCCAAAACCTTATTAGAATATACAGCCCTGCATTACAATACAATTTTAGTGAAGATTCTCTTAATATGAATTCGCTTGCGTGTGGGAATGTTGATTATTATGCAGAAATGATACAAAATATGCTTTTCCAAAATAAAAAACAATTTATACAAATTTATAAAAAAGTAAATGATAATTGGGAACTTATTATAGATGAACCATTGCCATTTAAAACAAATAAAGTGATAGGTGTATATGATAATAAAATATATTTTAGTTCTGTACCTAAAAAAGATAATTTAAGTAAGATATTTTTATATAGTATTGAAATGAAAAAATAAATCGCAGAACATTTGCATTGCAGCCCATAGCCATTTTCCAGCACACAGGCAAACGCTCAAATGGCTACGGCTTCAATGCGAGTCGTTGCACGAAATTAAAATAATAATAACAATAATAATTTATGAATTGGCAAATTGACGAAGAAGATTTAGACGAATCGCAAAGACGTGTCTATAACCTTCCTGCAAATTTAAGTGCAGTTGTAAGGGGTGTTGCGGGTAGTGGAAAGACTAACCTTGCACTTTGGCGTGCAAAATATGTGAAAGAAACGGAAGGAAGTCAAAATTTCACTGTTTTAATATACACAAAAGCTCTACGCAGGTTTATTGAAGCTGGTTTACTATTTATGGAGTTAGAAAATAACGTAATTCACTATCATCGATGGGATAAATCCCCAGTAGATTATATTATTGTTGATGAAAGCCAAGATTTTTCCAAAGAAATAATTATGGAAATGACGGAAAAAGCTAAAAAAGCAATTATCTTTTTTGGTGATAATGCACAACAACTTTATGGAGAAGATAAAATGAAAATAGATGAGATTAAAACATTAACGGGTTTCCCCTTATATGATTTAGATTACAATTATCGTATGCCTATTTCTGTTGCAAGATTTGCGCAATGCCTTAATACACAAAATAATATTATAGATAATTGCAAAAACCTTACAGGAACAATTAAACCAAGAGTAATTAAATTTAATTCTTGGCAAGATGAATTAGATTTCATTATTAACGAAATAAATACAAGGAATTTGAAAGGAAATGGAACGGAAAGTACAGCTATTTTAGTTCCGTTTAACACTTATGCGAGTACGGGCAAAGCTCCTAAATTTTATAGCGTTGAAAGTGTGAAGGATTATTTCAAATCTAAAAATTTTGATTGCTTATTTAAGATAAATGAAGATGTTGAGTTAGATTTTAATTCAACACTTCCTAAAATTTTGACTTACCATAGTTCGAAGGGATTACAGTTTGATAGTGTGTTTATGCCTCATTGTGGTGAGAATTGGGATATTTATAGAAATCCATTTTATGTTGCACTCACTAGAACAAGCCGCCAATTAATCATTACTTGGTCTGATAAACTTTCTAAATATATACAAGCAATTCCTACGAATATAGGATTATACGATATAAGATAATAAATACAATGCAAACATTTTTCTTTGCAACAACATCTTTAAATTTTGGCAATATATTTTCTTCAGAAAGTATATCTCCCGAAAGTTTCTACGCCAAACGTGGATTTGGTTTTGATTATTTTTATAATCTTTTTCCGCAGATAAAAGATTATATAGTTTTGTTTGAGCAGTTCCCATTCTATGAATTAGCTAAATCCAATGAGACAGAAAGCTACAAAATAGTTCTTGAATTAGAATTATCTGCATTGTTACTTGTTGAGATAAAAGAAAAAAATATTTGGCTTTGTCCAAATACAATTTTTTTGAGTTTGGAAACACTTAAAAAAATTCATTTCTTTTCCAAAGATGAGCAATTGAGAGTTATTGCTAAATCAGAAAGCAGTAAATCACTAAAAACGCTAAATAAATATCAAGATTTATTCGATTTTACTAGCCATTCAAACGTCAATAAGTTTGCATATAGCTTTGATATTACTATCAATCAGCAGATAAGTAGTATTAATGAATATATAGGTAGAGATAAATTATTTAATACTTTTAAAGGATTTATTTATGGTTTTCTTGGTGGGCAAGTTTCTAAAAAAAATCTAAGCGAGATTGCTTATATAAAAAGCCTACAAGAAATTAAAAATAATTTTGCTTTACTGAAAAATAGTATGGCTCATACACCTTATAATAGCTCATATAATAACAAAAAATCATATGGCTACACCGATAATAATTCTGGTAATGATGTAATGAGAAATCTTAGGTTCTCAATAGATGAAAGTGAGAAACTTTTTAAAATTTCTATTGATAACTTTAAAGAAACAGACTATAAAACCAACTATTTGAAAGAAGTAGTTTTAAAATCTTTTGGAGGCTTTATTGATGAAAATGTTTTGAATAGTATAAGACATTTTGCGAAATTTATGAGAGGGATTGATGCAAATTTAGAAAGAGAGGCAAGGGCTTGGTTTTGGGAGGCTAATCCAGAAAACCCTTTTATCCTTTATCAAACTATTAGGTATTCTATTCAAAGTTATAAGGAAACTAAAAATAAGGAGAAACAAGATGACTATGATAGCGACATATCAAAAGCAATATTTAAACTCGAAAGATATGTAGAAAAAATATTTTTAGAAAAAGCCCAAAATACCCAAACGCTGGATTTAGATTGTTTTGCTTTAGTCGGAGGGCAAGAGCCAATAAAAATATCAGAACCAACTCTTAGTAAGCACTTTGAGAGTATTTTGAATATTGTGTTTCTTAATGCTAAACAAACAAAAGGAAAAGTTACAGATATTCAATTATTACCTATTATTGAGAAAACAGGGGATTTATTCGCAGAAGGAAAAGGTCAAACTTCTAACCTCTATAAGTATGTTACAAGACAAGAAACTACTTATACAGAGAAGCCTGATACTCCCATAGTAGTTAAAAACTTTACTTCATTCATTTTTAATCCAAATGAGATTGAGAAATTGCAAAAATATATAGAAGACAAGCAGATAAATGATGCTCATTATGCTTTTGCTTTTTATGGAGCTTTTAACGGTTTTGCATCTTTAAGCAAAGATTTTACTAAGGCTATGTTCCAAAATAAAGAGCTACAAAGCGGTATGGATAAATATTTTGGCATAATATTACAACGAATTGACAAAATACCTGTTTTTTTTCGTACAGAGGAGCCAGTTTTACTTAAAGAACATGATTCTCCAAGCTATGAAACTATTGTAACACAAACAGAAAAACTGTATAATGAAAAAGTTGAATTGGAGCGTTTTTTGGAAAGTCAAGAAATTGAAAAAATTGATTTGGAAGAAGTGAAAGCAATTATTTTGTCTAATGCTAAATTAGATAAAATAAAAATTAACGATGAACTTTTGCAAGCGATTGATAACTCTTTATTTGAAATTAATCAAGGCATAGATTGGTTTAAAATTCCATATGATGCACAAAAAGAATACACAAAAGGACAGCTAAGGATATTATTGAGAGATAAATTTAAGGTTGCAAAATTTGGAGAGAAAAGCATAAACAAACTTTGTAGCGGAATAACATAAAAAAATAAAAATCGTGCAACATAAGTGCTAATGCCAAGCGTGGCGAACCGAAGCGCAAGCCAACCCGCCGCCCCGCCTGCATTAGCACCAGCCGTTAGCCCCAACTATAAAGTAATCAATAGTTGTGAGCTGTGTAAGTCAAAACGTTTCTTTGCGGCTTCAAAATATTCTGTGTCAATTTCGCAGCCTACAAAGTCAAAGCCTAAATTATGTGCCGCTTTTGCGCTATTGAAAGAACCGCCATGCGTGTCGAGTATTAGTTGTCCTTCTTTTGCAAAGTTTCGTAAAAGAATTTCATACAGTTTTACGGGTTTTTGAGTTGGGTGTATGTGTCCTTTTGACAAAAAACCTTTT
>JAAFHL010000332.1:0-3182 GCA_013298365.1 Bacteroidota bacterium
AATAAAGAGTTTAATTTTCCTGTAGGTACTCGCAATTTTCTCTGCGAAATCGAAATTCCTGCTGACAAAACCAAAGATGCAAGTGTGCGCATCAATATGGTTGAGTTTATTTTTGAAGAAAAAGTGGTAGAAGCCAGAAGCAATAATGCAAAAGATGATGGCTGGAAGTGAAATTGCTTATTATTTATTGCCCGCAGATTTACGCAGATTTTTATACATCTACGTAAATCTGCTTTTTATCTGCGAGAACCCTATTGCAAGTCAATGATTTTATCTGCTTCTCTGATGCCACTTAAATATGCACCATATACCGTAGAAAAGTAATCTACTTCGGTATGTTCGCCTGCAAAGAATAATTTGTCATTTACCGCTGCTGCTAAGTCCTCATAATGTTTCATTTCGGTGTCTATTGCGGTGAAGGAATATGCGCCATACGTATTTTCATTATAAAGTAAGGAAGAAAGTTTGTCTAAATCGCCTGTATCAAAGGTAATATAGGAGGGCAAAAGGGCTTTCCAAAGTCGGTCATTTGCATAGTTAGGATATTGCGCATTAAATACAGCTTCAAAACTTTGGCTTGTATTGCCACTATTTTTTAACGTTTCCAAAATATTAGAAGTTCTTCTTCTGCATCATCATAAACGCTACTATTTCGTAATACGCCACCTATATCGTAGGATTTGCAGCTTGTGTTCAAGGTTTCAAAGGTATTCATACCTGCTTTTGCTGCCAAATCGGTGATAGGATTGTTTTTAGTCCCATGTATCCAACTTGCGCCTTCGTCAAATACCCAAACTTCTATTGCTTCTTAAACGCTCGCCTACTTTTTCTTGTGCCTCTAAAACAGTAACCGAAAAACCTTTGTCTTGTAGGTTTTGGGCGGCAGCAAGCCCCGATGTTCCCCCCCAATGATGAGAACCGTTTTTCCTTTGCCTGTATTTTCTCTTTTGCAAGAACTTAATAAGGAAGGAACTAATAACATAAGTGCTGCATTTTGCAGGCTTGATTTCACAAAGTCACGTTTGTTTATGGTTGTTGTGTAATTTATTTTTAGAAAGAATAGGTTTTCGCAGATTAGTTCGGCAGACTCACTAACCGAACCGCAGATTTTCGCAAATTCTTCTGAATCTGCGAAAATCTGCGTGAACTTAAATAGATGCAAAACATTATTTTTTCGGAATCCTTATCAAGGTTTCTAACAAAAAGCCCCAATATTTTTGCACAGAACTAATTTGCACCCTTTCGTCTGGAGAATGTGCGCCATGAATGGTAGGCCCAAAGGAAATCATTTCCATTTTGGGGTAGTTTGTACCCAAAATGCCACATTCCAAGCCCGCATGACAAGCGTTTACCAAAGCAGATTCGTTGTACCTTTCTTGGTAGAGTTCGCTCATCAATTTCACAATCGCAGAAGCAGGATTTGGGGTCCAACCTGGATAAGAACCACCATATTCTACCTTTGCGCCTAACAGTTCAAACACAGAAGTAATGGCATATTGTAAGTCTGTTTTTTCGGAATCTACAGAGCTACGGGTCAAACATTGAATAGAATACGTTCCGTCTTTTACCAAAACCCTTGACAAATTGTTGGAAGTCTGTACCAAACCTGCAATATCAGGACTCATTCTGTAAATGCCATTAGGACAAGCATATACGCTACGCAACAAAGTATGTTGAAAGGCTTGTGGAAGCACATTTGAAGGAATTTCGGTGCTTTCTATCGCAGCATACACATTTGGGTCTGTGGTTTGATATTCATGTTTTAAAATGGCATCATATTTTAGGATTTCCGCTTGAAAAGCCGCCACATTGCTGTCATTTATAACAACAACTGCTACCGATTCACGCGGAATAGCATTGCGCAAACTCCCACCATCTATGCTGGCAATTTCAAAGCTAAATTGACGAGAAAGGTTTAATAAAAGCCTGTTCATCAATTTATTTGCATTTCCTTTTCCTTTGTGAATTTCTATGCCCGAATGTCCACCTGCCAAACCTTTTATTCCAATTTGAAAAGCATTTGTATGGGTAGGTTTTTCTGTGGAATAAACACCTGTTGCCGTAACATCTATGCCACCTGCACAGCCAATCGTCAATTCATTGTCTTCTTCTGTATCCAAATTAAGCATAATTGTGCCATCAAGCAAGCCCCCTTTCAAAGCCAAAGCTCCTGTCATGCCTGTTTCCTCGTCTATGGTAAAAAGTGCCTCTAACGCAGGGTGCGGAATGTCGGTAGCTGCCAATAAAGTCATAATAGAAGCCACGCCAATGCCATTATCTGCGCCCAAAGTAGTGCCTTTTGCCCTAACCCAATCGCCATCTACCCACATTTCGATGCCTTGTGTATCAAAATCAAAAACAGTATCCACATTTTTTTGATGCACCATATCCAAATGACTTTGTAACACAATCGTTACTCGGTCTTCCATGCCTTGTGTCGCAGGCTTTTTGATAATCACATTGCCCACTTCATCTACGTAGGTAGGCAAGCCCAAATTTTCGCCAAAAGATTTGATGAATTGTATCACTTTTTCCTCCTTTTTGGAAGGGCGAGGCACAGCATTCAAATCTGCAAAGTTGTTCCACATCGCTTGTGGTGCAAGTTGTCTAATAGCTTCGTTCATGGAATATGTTAAAAATGAATATTTTATGAGAAAATAGATAAAAATATAGCGTTGGAACAAGTGAAAAATAAAATAACCATTCTGTAAGAATATAGAAAAGCTAAGTGTTTAAGTATCAGTTTTCTGGATTCTTACAGAATGGACGAAAGTATATACTTATTCCTTTGTTTATTTTGTTAAATAAACTCCGCAAAAATAGTTATTATATCTGTTTTTGCAAATAGATTTGTCTAACTTGCGTAAGTAAAAGTAACTTATTTTGCTTTTTATAATCAAAATTCCATAAGCCTTGTTATCTTTGCCCCTTCAATGATTTAGATATGGGGAAAAAAAATAAAAATACCTTCACAGATGGCATTGTTTACTCTACAAATCCTGATGTTAAGATAGGGGAGGAGGAGGAAGTAGAAGCATCTGTTCCACCCGAAAAGCAGAATTTGCGCCTAACACTTCGCAGTTTAAAAGGCAACAAAAAAGTAACGGTTGTCTATAATTTTGTAGGACCAGAAAGCGATAGGGAGGAATTAGCCAAAACTTTGAAAAGCAAATGTGCTTGTG